>CAYZFW010000055.1:0-9851 GCA_964477615.1 uncultured Phycisphaeraceae bacterium
GCCCTCCACCGCGAACGCCGCGCCGCCCACGGTCCCAGCTCGGGCGTCGTCCTGGTCCACGGCGGCGGCAAGGCCGCCGACGAACTCCTCGCCCGCCTGGGCTACCAGACCACCCGCATCAACGGCCTCCGCGTCACCCCGCCGGAGCAACTCGACCACATCGCCGCTGTGCTCGCAGGCCGAGTCAACAAGGCCATCGTCGCCGCCCTCGCCGCCCACGGGCAAAGCGCGGTCGGCCTCTGCCCCGGCGAATGCGGCACCGCCAACGTCCGCCAACTCCGTGCCACGGCTTTCCCCGTCCCTCGTGCCACGGCTTTCCCCGTCCCTCGTGCCACGGCTTTCCCCGTCCGCGGGGACAGCCGTGCCGAATCACAACCGACATCCGATTCACCCGACCTCGGCCTCGTCGGCGAGATCACCGGCGGAAACCCCGCGTTCATCCAGTTCCTGCTCGCCGCGGACGTCATCCCCGTCTTCTCACCCATCGCCATCAACACCGAGGCCAACCAGGCCGGCGTCCCGCCGCCCCCGGGTCGCGCTTCGTGTTCCCACCCCTTCCTCAACATCAACGCCGACGACGTCGCCGCCTCCCTCGCCGCCGTCGTTCACGCCCGCACGCTCGTCCTCCTCACCGACACCCCCGGCGTCCGCGGCCCAACCAACACCACCATCCCCCTCGCCACCCCCGACGACATCGAACACCTCATCGCCACGGGCGTGATCCACGGCGGGATGGTCCCCAAAGTCCGCGCCGCACTCCGCGCCGCCCACCTCGCACGATGCGACACCGTCATCGCCTCCTGGCAATCCCCTGAAACCCTCCGCGCCGTTTGCGAAGGACTCCCCACGGCCACCGCCACACGCATCGCCTCTCACACGCCCCAAGCCTCGAAAGCAGTTCATTGAACAAGACCCAGCCCAGCCCCGATCCCCGCCTCATCGCGCCACTCCCCTTCAAGGACGTCCTTTCCGTCGCAGAGTTCACCGCCGCGCACGCCGAAGCCCTCTTCGCCACCGCCGCGAGCGTAAAGCGTGACATCACGCCGTACTCCGCCGCCCTGCGCGGCAAGGCCGTCATCCTCATCTTCGAGAAGCCCTCGCTCCGCACCCGCGTCAGTTTCGAGGCCGGCGTCGCACGTCTCGGCGGGCACCCGATCTACTACGACCACTCCACCTCCAAACTCGGCGAGCGCGAGAGCGTCCACGACTACGCCCGCAACCTCGAGCGCATGGTCGATCTCATCGTCTGCCGCACCCACGCGCACGCCCCGCTCGCCGAACTCGCCGGGCACGCCAGGATCGGCGTCGTCAACGCCCTGTGTGAGAAGTACCACCCCTGCCAGGCTCTCGCCGACCTCTTCACCATGAGCGAGCACCTCGGCGATCTGCAAGGCAAACGCCTCGCCTTCATCGGTGACGGCAACAACGTCTGCCACTCCCTCGTGCTCCTCGCCGCCACCATGGGCATGCGCGTCACCATCGTCGGCCCCAAGGGCTACGAGCCCGAGCCCGACGTCATGGAACTCGCCGCCAAACGCACCAAATCCGCCGGCGGCTCGCTCGACCTCACCCGCAGCCTCACCGGCGTGAAGAATGCCGACGTGGTCTATACCGACACCTGGGTCTCGATGGGCGACGAGCCGGAACAGATCCGCCGCCGCGAGGCCTTCGGCAACTACCAGGTGAACGCCGACCTCATGTCCCGTGCCTCAAAGCACGCGATCTTCATGCACTGCCTCCCCGCCAACCGCAATATCGAAGTGACGGACGAGGTCATCGATTCGCCGCAGAGCGTCGTCTTCGATCAGGCCGAGAACCGCATGCACACGCAGAACGCGCTGATGCTGCACCTGCTGGCGGCAGCAGGTACGTCGGCTCCAAGAGGTACGTCGGCTCTCCGAGCCGACATCTCGAAACAACCCCCTAAGCAAAAGTCAATCCCCAAGCCAAGCGCGCCGAGCCAGGCACGTCCCATCGAAGAGTCGGCTCGGAGAGCCGACCTACCCTCCGCGATCATCAAAGTCCGAACCAAACGAACGACCACGCCCGCGTCGTACTGAACGAATCGACGCTCCGACCGCGGAACGCCCCCGACCCCCGAACCCCGACACCCGACCCCCAGAAGCCATGCCCAAGAAAATCGCCCTCGCCTACTCCGGCGGCCTCGACACCTCCTGCATCATCCCCTGGCTCGTCGAAACCTACGCCTGCGAAGTCGTCGCGGTCGTCGGCGATGTCGGCCAGGGCGACGCCGAGCTCGAAGGCATCGAAGCCAAGGCCAAGAAGACCGGCGCGTCCTCCTGCTACGTCGTCGATCTGAAGCGCGAGTTCATCGAAGACTATGTGTTCCCGACGGTCATCGCCGGCAGCGTCTATGAAGGCCGCTACCTCTTGGGCACCTCGATGGCCCGCCCGATCCTCGCCATAGCCCAGGTCGATGTCGCCCTGAAGACCGGCTGCGATTCGCTCTGCCACGGCTGCACCGGCAAGGGCAACGACCAGGTCCGCTTCGAGAGCACGTACGCCGCCATGGCCCCGCACCTCGAGGTCATCGCCCCGTGGCGTCTGTGGAACCTCCGCTCCCGCGAAGAGATGCTCGACTACCTCGCCAAGCGCGACATCCCCTGCGCCGCCAGCAAGGAGAAGATCTACAGCCGCGACCGCAACCTCTGGCACATCAGCCACGAGGGCGGCGCGCTCGAAGACCCCTGGAACGCCCCGCCCGAAGACATCTGGGTCATGTCGGCCTCGCCCGAGAAAGCCCCCGACAAGCCCGAAGAGGTCATCCTCGGCTTCGTCAGCGGCCGCCCCCGCACGCTCAACGGCAAGGAACTCCCCGCCGAGAAACTCGTCGCCGAACTCAACACCATCGGCGGCAAACACGGCGTCGGCCGCATCGACCTCATCGAGAACCGGCTCGTCGGCATGAAATCCCGCGGCTGCTACGAAACCCCCGGCGGCACCATCATCATGGAAGCCCTCCGCGGCCTCGAAGAGATCGTCCTCGACCGCGACACCCGCGCGGAGCGACAGGACATCGCTCAGAAGTTCGCCTACGTCGTCTATGACGGCCGCTGGTTCACGCCGCTTCGCGAAGCCCTGTGGGCTGCCGCCGAGTCCATCGCCAAGCCGCTCACCGGCGATGTCGCGGTGCGCCTCTACAAGGGCAGCGCGACGACCGTGCGCCGGCGCAGCCCGAACATGCTCTACGCCGAGCAGTTCGCCACCTTCGGCAAGGACGAGGTCTACAACCAGAAGCACGCCGAGGGGTTCATCCGACTGTTCAGCCTGCCCAGCCGCATCCGCGCGATGAAGCAGAAGAAAGGCCTGAAGTAATGGCCCTGTGGGGCGGGCGGTTCGAGGACGGCGGGGGTCCCGACGCGCTCTTCCGCGCGTTCAACGATTCACTGCCGTTCGACAAGCGGCTCCTCGAAGACGACGTTACCGGCTCCATCGCCTGGGCCGCGGCGATCTGCCGCGCCGGCGTCATCACCGAGCCCGAGCGTGCGACCCTCGAAGAGGCCCTCCGCGCGATCCTCATCGAGGTGAAAGCCAACCCCACGCTCATCGACAAAGCCGCCGACGAGGACGTCCACTCCTTCGTCGAACGCCTGCTCGTCGAGCGCGTCGGCGCACTGGGCAAGAAACTCCACACCGGGCGAAGCCGCAACGACCAGGTGGCGACCGACCTGCGCCTGTGGACGGCCCGCACCATCGAGTCCGCGCTGCTGCCCACTTTGCGTGAAGCCCGCGCCTCGCTCCTGCGTCTCGCCGAGCGTGAACTCGAAAGCGTCCTCCCCGGCTACACCCACCTCCAGCGGGCCCAGCCGATCCTCTGGGGTCACTGGGCTCTGGCTTATTCGGAGATGCTGGAGCGCGACGCCGAGCGTCTTTCGCAGGCGCTCGCCCGCACCCGCGTGTCGCCGCTGGGCAGCGGCGCGCTCGCCGGCACCGCGTACCAGATCGACCGCGACGCCATCGCCCACGCGATGAACTTTGCCCGCCCAACACGCAACAGCCTCGACGCCGTCAGCGACCGCGACTTCGCCGTCGACACCGTGAGCGCCTGCGTCCTCTGCGCGCTGCACCTCTCGCGCCTCGCCGAGGACCTCATCATCTACTCCTCCGGCGAGTTCGCCTTCGTCGAGATGAGCGACCAGTGGTCCAGCGGCAGCTCGCTGATGCCGCAGAAGAAGAACCCCGACGCTCTCGAACTCCTCCGCGCCAAGACCGGCCGGATCATCGGCGCGCAATCCACCCTCAATACCGTCCTCAAGGGCCTGCCGCTGGCGTACAACAAGGACCTGCAGGAGGACAAGGAACCGCTCTTCGAAGCCACCGATTCGCTCCTGCTTGTCCTCCGCGTCCTGCCCGGCGTGCTCGACGGCATGAAAGTCAACCGCGAGACCTGCCGCCGCGCCGCCGAGGGCGGCCACGCCAACGCCACCGACTTCGCCGACTACCTCGTCGAGAAGGGTGTTCCCTTCCGCGAAGCCCACGAGATCACCGGGCGCGTGGTGCGCCTGGCGCTCGCCAAAGGCGTGCCCATCGAGCGCCTGCCCCTCGCCGACATCCGAACCCTCGCGCCGCAAGCCGCCGAAGACCTGTTCCCCCGCCTCGCCCTCGACGCCATCATCGCGAAGCGCGACGTCCCCGGCGGCACCGCCGTCCACCGCGTCCGCGAGCAACTCGACGCAGCAAAGAAAAGAACCCCCGGCTCACACGACTCGTGAACGATCCTCGTGCTACTGACCGGTCTCCCGGTCAGTGCCCTATTCGTGCAGAACGCCGCGACGCGAAAATCCCCGCTCAACAAGGCGCGCCGCGTCAGGCACCCGTCGAGTAGTGGGCCCCCAGCACCCCCAGCCAGTCCGCCGTCTTCTCGCAGCGGATGAACCCCGCGCGAACCTCGTCCGATCTTGGATGGTGCGCCGCGAACCGCACCCCGAATTTCCGCATCATCCGCCCCGCCGCTTCCTCGCCGTGCAGCGCCGCCGACAGCGCGAAGTGCTCCTCCAGCACCGCGCGCTGCTCCGCGATCGTCGGCGCTGTCGGTTCGCGCCCCGCCATCATCTCCCGCGCCTGCCGGAACACCCACGGGTTCCCGATGCACCCCCGCGCCACGCTCACCGCCTTCACCCCCGTGTACGCGATCATCCGGAAGATGTCGTCCACGCCCCACACATCGCCCGATCCGAACACGATCCGCTCCGGGTAGCGCTCGCACAGGTCTCTTAGAAACGTCCACCGCGAAGGCCCGATGTACCTTTGCTCCACCGTCCGCGCGTGCACCGTCGCCCACGCGAACCCGATCTCGTACGCCGCATCGAAGATGCGCTCGAACGCCAGCGCCATCTCCGCCGTGTCATCGAACGAGCGCCGCAGTTTCACCGTGCAGGGGATCGTCGCCGGCACCGCGTCCCGCACCGCCCGCAGAATCTCGATCGCCCCCTCCGGCTCCCGCAGCCAGTGCCCGCCGCGAGCCTTGCTCTTGATCTTCTTCACCGGGCACGCCAGGTTGACATCGATCGTCGCAAACGTGCGCCCCGCAACCTCCGCCCGCGACGAAGCCGATCCCCCGTGCCACGGACTTCCGTCCGCGGAAGTCAGTGCTCCTGCTTTGGGCCCGTGCCACTGACTTCCGTCCACGCAAGTCAGTGCCCCCCGCTCGCCCCCGCCCTTCGGCAACTCCGCCGGGTTCCACTTCCCCCACGCCATCGCCTTGTACGCCCGGTCGTGACGCGAGCCCTGCTCGATCATCTTCACCGCCGCCGCCGCCATCTCCTCCGGCGTCGATCCCATGATCTGACCCGCCAGCGGGTGATCCTCCGCGCCCCCCGGCACGTTGTCCTCCAATTCCCCCAGGTCCGCCTTGGCAAACCCCCGCCCGCCCGCGAGCAGCGTGCGGTCCAGCAGCGCCTCGGTCACGCAGTACGGGCACCCGTGCCGCCGCGCGATGATCCGCATCGCCGCGTCCGAGTACCCCGCCAGCCCCGCCTGAAAGAACGGCGCATCGAACCCCGGCACCAAAGCCTCGATCCGCGGATCGATCTTCACCGACCGCGCCACCAACGCCACGTCGATCCCCTCGGCCCCCGGCGCAATCGCCGGCGACGCGGGTGTCGCGTTCTGGTTCGCGCTTTCGCAACCGTTCATCAACCATTATTCTCCAGCCATGAACCCGAATCCGAAAAATCGCGGGAATCCCGAGCAATCCCGCCGCTCCGCGCCCCGCTTCCTCGCCGCCGCACTCGCAGCCACCGCGGCACTCGCCTCCTGCTCCGGCCCCGCAAAGGTCGACTACGCCCGCGCCTACCCCGCCAAGGCGCAGTCCCAGTCCATCGATGTGCAGCTCCGCCGCGATGAAACCACCGTGTTCATCACCAACACGAGCGCCCGTGCGTTCCCCGAATCCACGCTGTGGATCAACGCCCAGTACGCCCGCCCGCTCCCCGCGCTCGCCGTGGGCCAGAGCGTCTCGTTCGATCTTTCGAGTTTCCGCAACGAGTTCTCGGAGCCGTTCAAGTCCGGCGGCTTCTTCGCCACCGAAAGGCCCGACACCATCGTGCTGGCCCAGATCGAACTCGAAAGCGAACTGGTCGGCCTGGTGGTGGTGAACGGCAAGCCGTGACGCGGCAGACGCGCGCAAGAACAGCCCGCGCTGTGCACCAATCGAACGACGTATCCCTGCGACTCAGAGCCCCGGAAGAAAAAACCCACCACGCCGGGGGAGGCACGGTGGGTAGGAGGGAAGAAACACGTCAAGAGAAATATAGCACCAAAATGACCCGTTGGTTCGCCTGACTTCCAAAAAATCTGCCCTGAAAGTCCCAGAATGGCGGTTCCCACGCGTAAACCGTTCGGGATCAACCGTTTACGCTGACCCAAGACCCGGGATTTCACAATGTAAAGGGCGGGGATTTTTGGTGGATACGAGAACATGATCGGGAAATGTTTGGTTTGGCGACGCGACATCGGTGCCACATCGCAACGCCCATTCAACGGAACCACGTCGGCGCTCCCGGCTCTATCTTCGTGCATGACCATCGTCGGCCCCAGATCCCTTGTGTTTGCGAGTGTCGTCATCGCCGCGGCGTTGTGCGCCACCGTTCCGGCGCAGGACGCTGCGCCCTCCACCACGCCGCGTGAGGTCGAGCGCGAGCCAGCGCCGGGTGACCGTGTGATCATCGTGTTCCTCGACGGCACGCGCGTCACCGGCGAGTTCGTGCGTTCCGAAACGAAGTTCGCCATCGTCAAAGTCTCGAACGTCGAGACGCCCTTTGAGCGGGCCACGCTCTCGCAGATCATCGTCGTCGAAGCACCGGGCGAGCAGTTCAAGCGGCTGCGCGGGGCGATCCGCGATTCCGACATCGAGCGGCGCATCGATCTCGCGTCGTGGGCCAAGGACCAGGGGCTGTACCGCGAGGGGCTGGCCGAGATCGAGGACGTGCTGAAACTCGAACCCACCAGCGGCGACGCGATCCGGCTGCGCGACGAGCTCGCCGCGCTGGTGCGGCTGCGCGAATCGGCGCCGCCGGCCACCGGGGCCCCCGCTGCTCCCGCGCCCGATCCGACCGGCGCGGCGCGTCCGACGCGACCGGGGCTTGGGGAGTTCCCGCTGTTGACTGATGCCCAAGTGAACACGATCAAGGTGTACGAGGTGGACCTGAAGAACCCGCCGAAGATCGTGATCTCGCGGGAGACGGTCGACAAACTGCTGACGCGGTACGCGGATCACCCGCTGATCCCGACGTCGCGCGAGGGGAAGGACGGTTTCCGGCTGCTGCCGCCGGAGAAGATTCTCGAGACGATGTTCCGCGTGCGGGCGCGTGATCTGTACGGCGAAGTGAAGATCACGGATAACCCCGCGTCGATGAAGAAGTTCCGCGATCAGGTTCATTCGGCGTGGCTCATCAACAACTGCGCGACGACGCGGTGTCACGGCGGGTCGGCGGCGGGGCGGCTTTTGCTCACGAACCGGCGGCCCAACGCGGACCAGAGCGTGTACACCAACTTCCTGATCCTCGACCGGTTCAAGACGGACGAGGGGCGGCCGCTGTTCAACTGGGGCGAGCCGGAGCGGAGCGTGATTCTGCAGATGGGTTTGCCGCGGGACGATGCGCTGGTGCCGCACCCGGAGGTGAAGGGGTGGGCGCCGGTGTTCCGCTCGCGGGATGACCGGCGCTTCCGGCAGGCGGTGGAGTGGATGCAGATGATGTACAGGCCGAGGCCGGAGTATGGGGTGGAGTATCCGGCGGGTGGGGGTGGGGAGAAGAAGGAAGAGGTGAGGTAGGGTTGGTCGTGGTTGGTGGTTGAGTTGAGTGGATGTGGGGTTCGTTCGCCCATTTCATGGGCGAAGCGATTGAGAGCCGTTGCCAGACGCTTGCTCGCTTTGCTCGCTGCGCGTCTGGCAACCATCGTTGGCCCCTTTCAGGGTCCTTTGGAGGGGGCTGCTTGCTTCTGAGGGGACTGCTCGCTGGGGCTTGGCGTTTGGGGCGGTGCTGACGACCAGCCTTTCAGGCTGGAGCGCTGTTGTGCGACTCGACCGGGGGTGTCGCAGCGCGACGACCCCAGGCTACTGACGTTCACGCCTTCGGCGTGCGTACCGCAGAGGGTCTGGTGATCCGTCTCGGCGCCGATCCATGTTGTGTCTCAGCGGTCTTTCATGCTTTGGAGGAAGCGTTTGTCGGATTCGCTGAGGCTGGCGAGGCCTTCTTTGTGGACTTTGTCGAGGACTTCGTCGAGGCGTTTGCGTTCGGCCATGGTGGGCGGGGCGTTCTTGGCGGCGCTGGCGGGGGTTGGTGCGGAGCCTCGGGGGCTTTTGATTTTGGTGCGGCCTGGGCCGAAGAAATCGAAGAACTCGCGGAGCAGGTAGGGGCGGCGGATGAAGAACCAGCCGGCGATGGCTCCGCCGACGTGGGCGGCGTCGCCTCCGGCGTTCTTGCCGGCGAGGAGGAGGTTGGCGGCGGCGATGGCGCACATGAGGTAGGCGCCGGTGCGGACCTTCATGGGGATGATGCCGAAGAAGAGCATCTCCTCGTCACCGGCGACGAAGGCGGCGGCGATCAGGACGCCGAAGCATCCGGCCGAGGCGCCGATGAGGGGTGTGTAGATGTCGTTGACGAGGACGCCGGGGAGTCTGAGCCCGAAGCCGCTGCCGAGGAGGTTGAGGACGAGGTAGAAGAGGGCGCCGCAGATGCCGCACATGAGGTAGAAGGCGAGGTATCTGCGGCCTCCGCCGAGGTAGCGTTCGATGAGCGGCCCGAAGAAGAAGAGGCCGAGCATGTTGAAGAGGATGTGGTTGAGGTCGGCGTGGAGGAACTGGAAGAAGATGAGCCGCCAGACCTGGAGTTCGGAGAATCCCTTGCCGGTGGAGAAGTGCCCGATGCTCTTGAGGGGGGGCATGGGCTGGAAGCGCTCGAAGGCGATGATGCGGAGGCGGCCTGTGTTGTCGCGTGCGATCTTGCCGGTGCCGTCGTCGGGCCCCATGGGGTAGCCGAGGTAGCCGTCGGGGAGGGTGACGGCCTGGGAACGGTCGGTGACGGTGGGCCCGCGTGCGGCGAAGGCGGCGGGGTCCTGGACCGCGACGCCGCTGGGGGTGTTGACGCTCCAGGTTTTCTGGGCGAAGGCGTCGAAGACGAAGACGAAGATGTTGATGATGATGATCCAGGCGGTGATCGAGAGGCCCAGGGGGCGTCTGCCGCGGATGGAGAGCGGGCCGCCACGGGGTTTGGCGGCGTTTGGTCGGATGTAGTCTCGGTCGTTGATGCCCATGCGGGGAGGAGGATATCGGCGTGTTTGGGGGGAGGGCAGCAGGAAGGCACGGGGAACCCCCCGGAGGCAAGAGGCAT
>CAYZFW010000056.1:0-9839 GCA_964477615.1 uncultured Phycisphaeraceae bacterium
ATGTGCCGCCACTTCCGCGAGGACTACGGCATCCAGACCCGCGTCGCCCGATTCCACAACGTCTACGGGCCCTACGGCACGTGGGACGGCGGGCGCGAGAAGGCCCCCGCCGCCATCTGCCGCAAGGTCATCATGGCCAAGCTCTCGGGCAAGCACGACATCGAGATCTGGGGCGACGGGAACCAGACCCGGTCGTTCATGTACATCGATGACTGCGTGAAGGGCATCTGCATGTTCACCGACTCCGACACCCTGAAGGAGCCGCTGAACCTCGGCTCGGACGAGCTGGTGAGCATCAACCAACTGGTGTCGATCGCCGAGGAACTCGCGGGGATCAAGCTCAACCGCCGCTACAAGCTCGACGCCCCCAAGGGCGTGGCGGGCCGCAACAGCGACAACACGCTCATCAAGAAGACCTTCGGCTGGGCCCCGTCGATCCGCCTCGCGGACGGCATGGCCAAGACGTACGCGTGGATCCACGACGAGATCAAGGCCGGCGCGGCGTCGCCGGTCTGATTCGGCGGGCTCCTGATTCCACTCAGAAACCGAACGAGCCGATGTTCTGTGAGCATCGGCTCATTTTTTTCACCGCGGAGACGCGGAGGACGCGGAGTGGAGGTTTGGCTTTGGTGTGGGCACGCTCACACCGATTTGTATCCTGCTTCCCCGGCGCTCCAAGGACCCGTACGAGTCTTCGCCCGCATTGGCGATTGAACACACCCACTGCATCTCTCCGCGACCTCTGCGCCTCCGCGGTGAACTCCCCGAACCATGTCAGACACGATCCTCATCCTCTCCCAGGTCTACCCGCCCGACCCCGCCAGCGTCGGGCAGCACATGCACGATGTCGCCGCCGAGCTGGTCAAGCGCGGGCACTGCGTCAAGGTCATCACCGCCGACCGCGGCTACGACGACCCCACGATCAAGTACGACCGCTACGAGAAACGTGACGGCGTCGACGTCCACCGCGTCCGATGGTCGTCGTTCGGGAAGAAGTCCATCCCGATCCGCGTTCTCGCGATGCTGATCTTCATGACGCACTGCATCTGGGCGGGGCTGTTCACGCGCGGGCTGAAGAAGATTCTGGTCAGCACCTCGCCCCCCAATGTGCGGCTTCGCCGCGGGCCTGGCCCACTCCATCCGCGGCGTGCCGATCACCTACTGGGTGATGGACCTCAACCCGGACCAGATGATCGAGCTGGGCAAGATGAAGGCGGACTCCTTCGCCGCCAAGACGCTCAACGCGCTGCAGCGCTTCGTGCTGCGCCGCTCGGCCCAGATCGTCCCGCTCGACCGCTTCATGGCGGACCGGCTGTACAAGAAGCTCTCGCCGGCGGAGGCGCAGCGGGTGAAGGCCCGCGTGACCATCATGCCGCCGTGGCCGCATGAAGAGGCGCTGGACGACATCCCGCACGAGAAGAACTGGTTCCGCGAGAAGAACGGCCTGAACGGGAAGTTCGTGTTCATGTACTCGGGCAACCACGGCTATTCGACGCCGGTCACCACGCTCCTCCAGGCCGGCCTCAGCATGGACCAGCAGAAGGCCCCGTCTGACACAAACACGCTGCTGATGTTCATCGGCGGCGGCGTGGGCAAGAAGGAAGTCGATCAGACCATCAAGGAAAAGCAGCCGGCGAACATCCGCTCGATGCCCTACCAGCCCTTCAAGGACCTCGCCTTCTCCCTCAGCGCCGCGGACGTTCACCTCGTCACGGTGGGCAACGACGTCGTCGGCGTCGTCCACCCGTGCAAGATCTACGGCGCGATGGCGGTGGGCCGCCCCATCCTCCTCGTCGCCCCCGACCCGTGCCACGCCAGCGACATCATCAAGGACCACGGCGTCGGCTGGCACATCAAGCACGGCGACGTGGACGGTGCCGTCCGGACCTTACGCGAAATCGCGTCGCTGCCGCCGGCCACGCTCGCGGACATGGGCCGAAAGGCCAAGGCGTACATCGACCAGCAGATGAGCAAGTCGGCGTTGTGCGGGCGGTTTTGCTCGATCGTGGAGGAAGGAATCACCGCGGAGGCACGGAGTTCGCGGAGGGGGAGTTGAGTGCGTGCAATCGGCCGCGCCTGCCCACATAGACAACAGATTTCTCAGATTCGTGACCCCCAACACAAGTCTTCTCTCCGCGCTCTCGGCGCCTCCGCGGTGAAAACAAGCCATGACACTGAAAAAGTACGTGTTCATTCAAGATGAGGGAGTCCTCCTCACCAAGGTGCTGGACAAGTACCTGCGTGACTACGCGGATTCCACCGCCGGGATCAACCTGCAGCCGATCACCCAGGCCAAGAAGACCTTCCTCCAGACCCTCGCCGACTTCTACCGTATCTACGGCCTCGTCTACTTCCTCAAGAAGTGCTGGCAGCAGGGATGGTGCAAGATCATGGGCAAGGTCTACAACGACCTGCTCGGCTCCACCAAAAAGTGCTACTCCATCCGTGCCGTGGCGAAGAAGTACGGCGTGCCCGTCACCGGGCCGTGCGATGTCAACAGCGAAGAGTTCCTCGCCCACCTGCGTGAAAAGGGCGTCGAGTTCATCGTCTCCATCTCCGGCACGCAGCTCTACAAGAAGAAACTCCGAGAGCAGACCAAGTACGGCATCGTCAACTGCCACGGGGCGCTGCTGCCGAAGTACCGCGGACTGATGCCCAGCTTCTGGACCCTCGCCAACGGCGAGAAAGAAGGCGGCGTCAGCGTCCACTTCGTCGACGCCAAGCTCGACAACGGGCCCATCGTCGTCCAGAAGAAGTACCGCATCTGGCCCCACGACACGCTCGAGGACGTGATGGCACGCTCGAAAGATCTGGCGGCGGAGTGCATCCTGGAGTGCGTCCGGGTGGTTGAAGACGCGGCGGCGAAGGGCGTCGAGCCGCCAACCATCGAGAACGACGCGACAAAGCTGACCCACTTCTCGACGCCGACAGCGGAGGACGTGCGGCGGTTCCGGTCGCACGGCCATCGGTTCTACTAACATCGCGAGTGGCGAGGTGGCGAATGGCGAATGGACCTGAAGGTGGGGGGCACCAGTTCAGGAGTTTCAAGGACTTGGAGGTGTGGCAACTTGGTATGGACATCGCCGCGGAATGCCACAGGCTGACGCGCGGGTTCCCACGAGAGGAACTGTTCGGCATGACCTCACAGATCCGCCGCGCTTCATCGTCGATCCCCTACAACATCGCCGAGGGCTGGGGGCGTGATCAAACAGGTGAGTTCGTTCGGTTTCTTCGCATTGCACAGGGCAGCCTCAAGGAAGTCGAGACCCAGTTGTTGCTCGCGGAACGGTTAGAGATGGCTTCACCGGATACGCTCGCGCCCATCCTCGCGATGACCGACCGGGAGGGCCGAATGATCCGCTCTCTCATACGATCACTTGGGGGCACATGACCGATCCACTCGCCATTCGCCATTCGCCACGTCGCGCTCCGGTGCATTCGCTGTCCTTCGACATCGAAGACTGGTTCCACATGGTCGAGATCGAGGCCGTTGCCGACCCCGCCAAGTGGGACACATGGCCCTCGATCGTCGTCAAGCGGACCCGCTGGATCATCGATCTCGTCGGCGAGTACTCCGGGGGGCAGAAGGCCACCTTCTTCATGCTCGGCTGGGTCGCCGAGAAGTACCCCGAGATCGCCAAGGCCGCCCACGCCGCGGGGCACGAAGTCGCCACGCACTCCTACTGGCACCGCAAGGTGTACGACCTCTCGCCCGAAGAGTTCCGCAAGGACATGAAGCGTTCGATCGACGTCCTCAGTGACCAGATCGGCGCGCCCATCCGCGGCTTTCGCGCCCCCTCTTTCTCCATCACCCCAGGAACCGAGTGGGCCTTCGATGTCATGCTCGACCTCGGGCTTACCTATGACGCCTCCCTTTTCCCCGCCCCGCGCGGGCACGGCGGGTACCCCTGCCCGCAGCAGGCCCACGACATCAACGCGCGCCCTCGGGCCGCACGCTGCCCGAGTTGCCCATGAGCATCCAGCGCTACGGCCCCGCCCCGATCCCCTTCTCCGGCGGCGGGTACATGCGCTTTCTCCCGCGTTTCATGATCGAACGCGGCTTCCGGCAGTTCGAGAAGAACAACGTCCCGGTGGTGATCTACCTGCACCCCCGAGACTTCGAGGTCGATTGCCCGCGCGTCCCCATGCCGCTGAAACGCCGCTTCAAGTGCTACACCGGCATGAAGACCACCGAGGGGAAACTGCGACACCTGCTGTCGACCAGGAAGTTCGACACGTGCGCGGCGGTGCTGGAGCGCGAGGGCTTCGCGCCGCTCCATCTGCGGAAGTGATCCCGCCCGAATCCTGGCACTCACCCGGTAGCCGCAACCCACCCCCGCGACTTTCTGGCACAATGCCCCGTCATGTGGCGCTGGACCAAGAGGCTGCTCCTGCTGTGCATCCCCCTGCTCGTCGTGCTGGGCGCGGTGGCGTTCATGTACGCGCGGAGCGTGGCGCTCGCGTCGCTGCCGGATGTGCGGGGCGTCGTCGAGGTGCGCGGCGTGGTCTCCACGGTCAAGGTCTCACGGGATTCCCTCGGCGTGCCGCTGATCGAGGCCGCGACGATGGAGGACGCGTGCTTCGCGCAGGGGTACGTCCACGCGCAGGAGCGGTTTGTGCAGATGGACGCGATGCGCCGCTACGCCTCCGGGAGGCTCGCCGAGGTCTTCGGTTCGTCGATGATCGAGAACGACCGGCGGATGCGGGCGCACCAGTTCGAACGCCGCGCCGACGAGGTGCTCAGGACGGTGCCGGAGGCTCACCGCGCCATGCTCCGCGCCTACGCGGCGGGCGTGAACGAAGGCCTGCGCCGCCTCGGTGCCGCGCCGCCAGAGCACGCCGCGCTGGGGGTGGAGCTGAAGACCTGGAACGAACGTGATGCGCTGCTGATGCAGTACGCCATGTGGGACACACTCGCGATGAACCGCGCGTTCGAGCTGATGATCGGCACGATGCGCGATGCGCTCCCGCCCAAGGCCGTGGCTTTCCTGACGCCGGAGGTTTCGCGGTGGGACGTTGTCGAGCCAGGGCCGGTTTGGACGAAGCCGGATATGCCCGGTCCGGACGACATGAAGCCCCTGCCCCTTCCGAGCGGAACAAAGAACCCGGCACCCGAGACAACAACAAAGGTCTCTCACATCGCGGCCGATCCCGAGCCACTGCCGCTGGGTTCGAACAGCTTCGCCGTCGCGGCGTTGAGATCAGGAACGGGCGGTGCGATCCTCGCCAACGACATGCACCTGCCACTCCGCGCGCCGGCGATGTGGCACCGCGTCAGTCTCGCCTGGACCGGCGGACGCCTCGACGGCTTCTCGCTGCCGGGTGTGCCCGGGATCGTCGTCGGCAGTAACGGCAACGTCGCGTGGGGATTCACCAACGTCACGGGAGACTACGAAGACTGGATCATCATCGAGCCCGACGCGATGAATCCCGACCGCTACCGCGTTCCCCCTGGCACCGGCGAGAACGGCGGCGATACCGAGGAGTTCGGTCGCCTCATCGAACAGATCGACGTCGCCCGCGGCGTGGCCCAGCGCTTCGAGATGCGCCAGACCCGCTGGGGGCCCGTCTCACGCACCGATGCACGCGGGCGCCCCCTCGTGCTCAAGTGGGGAGCGCACGACACGGCCCGCACCAACATCAGGCTCTTTGATTTACTGCGGGCGCGTACGCTGGAGGACGCACTCGACGCCGCGGCGTCGTGGGACGGCCCGCCGCAGAATGTGCTCGTCGCGTCGAAAGATGGCCGGATTGGGTGGACGGTCTCGGGTGCAATCCCCTTGCGAGCGGGGTTCGACGGCACAGCGCCCACCTCATGGGCCACGCCGGGGATCGGTTGGAATGGCTGGGTGGAGACGAGCAAGAAGCCACGCAGCATCGATCCGTCGTCGGGCGTTCTCTTCACCGCCAACAACCGCGTGCTGCCGGTGGAACAGTCCCGTGTGTTTGGACGCGCATGGTCCAGCCCCGACCGCGCGGCCCGCATCGGTGAGCTGCTTGCCAAGAAGCCAAAGCACGATGAAGCGTCGCTGCTCTCGATCCAACTCGACACCGCGCGGGAGCCGATGCGGTACTACGCCGATCTCGCGCGGAAGGCGTGCAAGACCTCGAGTACCGGAACGATCGACACGGGCGTGCTCAGCGTGCTTGATTCATGGAACGGCACCGCCGAAGCGGACCAGCGGGCGTTCGCGCTGCTGAAGCGATTCCGCGCCCAGCTCCGCGCGCGGGCGTTCGTGGTGCTGCTGGATGCGTGCAAGTCGGTCGATCCGCGGTTCCGTTATTCGTGGTTCAACGATGAGGAGCCGCTCCGCCGGGTGCTGGACGAGCGTCCCCCCCACTTCCTCCCCGCGGGCACGAGGGACTGGGATGCGCTGGTACGGTCGTGCCTGGAGGACGCGGTGAAGGACCTCGAAACCACCGGCCCCAAGCGCGGCCTCGACACGACCTGGGGCGAGTTGAACAGGGCCAACATCGCGCACCCCCTGTCCGGCGCGCTCTCGTGGGTTCCCGGAGTTTCGGACCTCCTGGACATGCCCGCCGTGCCCTTGCCCGGCGACGGGCTGACGGTGCGCGCCCAAACCGCGGAGTTTGGCGCCTCGCAGCGGCTCGTCGTCTCGCCGGGACGGGAGGGCACGGGCATCGCCCACTTGCCCGGCGGCCAGAACGGCCACTTCCTCAGCCCACACTACCGCGATCAGTTCGAGTCGTGGCTCAAGGGCTCACCCGCCCCACTGCTCCCCGGCCCGGCGGTTGAGACGCTCACGCTCCGACCGTCGCCCTAAGTCGTGCCTCTGCGCGGGCCCGCCATCTACGATCCCGCGATGACCGACGCCCCGCGAAAACTCGACCTCAAGAAAGACCGCGGCCTCACCGTCGAATGGGCCGACGGCAGCACGTCGTACTACTCGATCGCTTATCTCCGGAAGATGTCGCCAAGCGCTGAGATGAAGCAGCTCCGGGAGGAACTGGCCAAGAACCCGCTCACGGTGCTCCCGTCATCCCCGGCGTCGGCCGGGCCGCTGGTGGCGCTGGGGGCGGAGCTGGTGGGAACCTACGCCCTGCGCGTGCGATTCTCCGACGGTCACGACACCGGGATCTACTCGTGGGCCTATCTGCGGGAGATCGACCCGGCGAACGCCAAGACCGATCGCACGAACACGCCGGGGTGATGGGGGCATGGTCGACAAGGCCACCGCGCCGACCCGCGAGCGAAGCCCGCCCGCGGCCTTCACACGGTGCAGCCAAGATTGCCCAGCAGCAGCGACAGATCGTTGATGTCGACGACGCCGTCGCCGTTCAGATCCCCGCCCTCGCTGGGGATGACGAAGCTCCCGAATGATCCGAGGAGCTGCGAAAGATCGGAGACATTGACGACGCCGTCGGTGTTGATGTCACCCGGGCACAGCCGCGGCAGCCGCTGGATGACCACGTCCAACTGCTTCAGGTCGTTGATGTTCGTGTCGTTGGCCTTGCCGACGCGGAACTCCATCGTCTCGCCCGGCACCAGGTCAAACGTCGTCTGCATCACCACGATCTGACGCGGGTCGCGCACCTGCGAGTAGAACAGTTGCAGCCCGTTGCGGAGCACCGCGACATCCGAGTTGCCGATCTCCACCGTGGACCGCCCCGTGAACTGCGCATCGATGGCGTACTGACCAGCCTCGGCGCACGTCCACTTCACCACGGCGAACTTCCCCAGACTGTCGGGCATCAGCCCCACGGCACCCGCGGGCAGCGAGACGCCCGTGCCAAGCGTGGGGAACGAAGTCACCGTCAGCACCTGCACCACCGTCGGCAGCGTCCCAACCGACGATGCGAACCAGCCCGAGGCCCCGGGCAGCGTGACGCCCCAATCGGGAGAGGTGTTGAAGCCCCCGAAGCGGTTCAGCGAGTACCCCATGGTCCACTGCCCCGCCGGGTTCGCGGTGCCCCGGTTGAACTGTTGGGACAGGTTCCACACCTGCGGCGTGCCGGCCACCTGGTACACCTCGGGGAACTCCCGCGCCGAGAACGGATGAGGCGCGGGCACCTCGCGCCACACCTGAACAAACCGGGGTTGGGCGCTCGCGGTGCAAGAAACCCCCGCGAGCAGCACGCCGGCGAGAGCGTGCCGGGCGGTCGAAACAGGGCGAATCCGCATGAACTTTCGTCTCCTCACTCGCCCCGGTGCGACGCAGAAACGGGCCGACAGCTGGGCCCGCAGGACGGAGAAGTATGGACCACGACGGGCATGGAATCTCGGACTTTGGCCCCCTTGCAGCCCACAAACCGATGCCAGAGTGCTGGCACTGGCTGAAATCCGCCCGGACTTGCCCCGCTTGACCCTTCCACATCCCTGATGTGAGGGTCAAGACGTGTCAGCCCAGCGGCAGGCGGGATGCGACGCCAAGGTACGCGTCGTAGTTCGCCCGCATCTCCAGCAGGCTGTCGCCCCCGAACTTCTCGACCATCGCACGAGCAATCTCGAACGCTACGACGTTCTCAAGCACCACCGACGCCGCCGGAACGGCACAGATGTCCGAGCGCTCGTAACTGCTCTGCTGCTCCTCTTTGGTGTTGAGGTCCACACTCGGCAGGCCCCGCAGCAGGGTGGCGATCGGCTTCATCGCCGCCCGCACCACCACCGGCTCGGCGTTGGTCATGCCCCCCTCTATTCCCCCGGCGTTGTTGGAATCACGAACGAACCCCAGCCGCGTCGTCTGCCGCCGCGATGCATCAAACCGGATCGGGTCGTGGACCTTGGAGCCGGGCAGACCCGCCGTCTCCTTGCCCATCCCGATCTCGACGCTCTTGATCGCCTGAATGCCCATCACGGCATATGCGATCCGCGCATCGAGCTTGTCTCGCCAATCCACGCACGAGCCCAGACCCATGGGGCAGCCGAAGACGTGGCACTCCACCAGCCCCCCGGCGGTGTCCTTGTCCACCTTGGCCTGATGGATCACCGCCCGCATGCGCTCGGCCGCGCCCTGGTCCGGGCACGCGACATCGCTGGCGTCGCGCGCGTCTCTCGCGGCTCGCCAGTCGGTATCGGTAGGCGTAAACGTGGTGGACGCCGTGCCCACGGAACGCACGAACGCGAACGCCTCGATCCCGAACTCGCGGAGCAGGCAGCGCGAGAGCGCCCCCGCCGCGACCCGCGCCGCGGTTTCCCGTGCGCTCGCCCGCTCCAGCGTCTCCCGGCAGTCCGTCGTGAGCCACTTCACGCTGCCGGCCAGATCGGCATGCCCCGGACGCGGGCGGTGGACAGGCGGGGTCTTGACGAGGTCGTCGAGCCGCGAGTCCTTGTTGGGGATGCGGAAGGTGATCGGTGCCCCGGTGGACTTGCCGAGGCGCACGCCCGTGAGAATTTCAACGCGGTCGGTCTCGATCTTCTGCCGCCCGCCGCGGCCGTAACCGCCTTGGCGGCGCGAAAGTTCGCCGTTGATGAACGTTTCATCAACCGTGACGCCTGCGGGGAGCCCTTGAACGAGCGTGATGAGGGCCGGCCCGTGGGATTCGCCGGCGGTGTGGTAGTCGAGTCTGGGCATGGGGGCAGTGTAGGGGTTGGAGTGCCTCTTCCCCGAGGCTGCGGAGTGCGCCGGTGGCTTGGCGGCCCACTGAACCAGTCACTCACGAGCGCGTGTTGTCCGCGGCACTCGCTCGCGTCGAGACCGGGAACATCGCCCGCCACGCGATATACACCGGCACCCCCGCCGCGAGGACGCCGATCCATGTCAGCGTTGTCTTCGGATCATCGAGGATCGAGAGCCCCGTCATCGCGACGCTGGCGGCGATGAACAGGATCGGCACGACGGGATAGCCTGGGACTCGGAACGTCGGGCCTTCATCGGATG
>CAYZFW010000057.1:0-224 GCA_964477615.1 uncultured Phycisphaeraceae bacterium
GGGTCCGTGTGCGGGTCATGATCGATTCCGGCACCGGCGAGGAGGCCGAGCATCGTTCGACGCTGGGTCGGGAACTCGCATTTGCCGCCCACCACGCCGTTCACCATCACGCGATGATCGCGGCGATCGCCCGTGATTTCGGGCTGGATGTCCCCTCGGGATTCGGGAAGGCCCCGTCAACGCTGCACCACGAGGCTGGCTTTCGGTAACGGTGCGCCGTGCCC
>CAYZFW010000057.1:234-9819 GCA_964477615.1 uncultured Phycisphaeraceae bacterium
GCGGGGAGCCGTAGCCCCGGCGTCCCGCCTGTGTTGAGTATCTGTGGTTCGTCGCATTGGCGGGATGCCTGAGCCACCGTCTGATCTCATTCTGCTCGGCGCTCGAAACGCGCCGTGCGAACCCGATGATCGGCCCGTTCCTTTGACGGCGTGCCTCCGCGCTCGTCGGGGCCGCGCGTTGTGTACCATACGCCTACCCCTCGCATGTGTACGGTCTCCATCATCTCACTTCCCGCAAGCGAGCCGCTCGGCGTGCCCGGGTTCCGCATGGTGTGCAGCCGCGATGAACTGCGTGTGCGCGGTCCGGCGCTCCCGCCTGTCGGCGCGCCGTCCCGCGCGGCCATACCCGCTTTGTGGCCCGTGGATTCCGAGGCCGGGGGTACGTGGGTCAGCGTGAACGCCGCCGGGGTAGCGCTCACGATTCTGAATGTGTACCGACCGGAGACTGTCACGCCCGAGGGACGGATGTGGGTGTCACGCGGGCTCATCATCCCGTCGCTTGCGTCGTCTCCAACAGCCGCTGATGCCGCTGCCCGTGTCCCGCGTCTGAACCTTCCCCGCTTCCATCCGTTCCGCCTCATCGCCGCCGACCGCGAGACGCTCATCGAGTGCCGCTGGGACGGCGCGGTGCTTGATGTGGCCGAGGGGCCGATCGTGCCCGCGTGTTTCTCCAGCCACGGCTGGGGCGATCGGCACGCGAGGCACCGTCTCATGCTGTTCCGGCGTTGGTTCGGCGAGCGGGCATACTCGCCGACCGAGCAGGACGCGTTCCACCGCCACCGCTGGCCGGCCCGGCCCGAGGTTTCGGTCAGGATGTCGCGCCCGGAATCTCGCACCGTTTCCATCACCACGGTGAGCGTTCCGCCATGCGGGGGCGATACGGAGTCTCCCGGGGTTCGCATGGTGTACGAGCCGCTTGGCTCCTCCGCCGGGCCGACCGAGACGACGCTTGAGGCGATGGGTGAGGTGGTCGCAGAGCAGGCCGGGGCGAGCCCCGTGGGTGCGCTGGCATGAGCGCCGGCGGTCCGTGGTGGATGCGGCTTCTGCGCTCTCGGGTCTTCCAGGTGTACCTTCTGTTGCTCGCGCTCTCGCACGCGTTCATTGCGTGGAAGCAGCCTGATCTCTGGGGTGTGAACTCGCCACGCGATCCCGCCGCAGCCGTTGCGGAGCGGATAAAGGTGCGGGTGCCGGTGCAGACGGCCACCGGAGCGGCCGGTGCCGATCAGGAAACGCTGTCACTGCTGAAGTTCGCCGCGCCCCCTGCGCTCGCCTCGACGGGTCTTCGCGACGCATCGCCGGTGCCCGTCGTGCTCCTCCACGGCAGCCCCAGCGCCGGCGCGTCCGATTTCGCCGCCCTCGCCCGCTCGCTCGCAGACGCCGGGCGCGATGTCTACGCCCTCGATCTCCCCGGCTTCGGCAAATCCGGCCAGTGGGTGCCCGACTACGGCATCGCCGCCAACGCCCGCTACGCGCTGGCCGCGATGGACGCGCTCGGCGTCCGGCGCGTCCATGTCGTCGGCTGGTCGCAGGGCGGCGGGAGCGCCCTCTTCGCCGCGGACATCGCCCCCGGCCGCGTCGCGTCCATTTCCCTTCTTGGCTCCATCGGCGTGCAGGAGGCCGAAGGCTCTGGGAGTTACGCCTTCGAGCACACGAAGTACCGCGTGGGATGGTTCGGTCTGGTCGCGCTGCCCGAGGTGGTGCCGCACTTCGGGCTGCTGGGCCCGCGCCACTTCCGCCATGCGTTCATCCGAAACTTCATGGATTCTGACCAGCGTGAACTCGAGCCGCTGATGCAGCGCCTGCGCACGCCGACGCTGATCGTCCACGGCCGCAAGGACTTCCTCGTGCCCGACTGGTGCGCCCAGATGTCGCACGATCTCATCCCCACCAGCCGGCTCGTCATGCTGGATTCCAGCCATTTTTTCCCGATGGGCCGCGAGAAAGACCTCCCGGCGATGCGTCAGGCCGCCGCCGCGATGACGGCGTTCTTCCAACGCCACGACCCGCCGGACGTCCCCGCGCTCTTTGGCTCGTCCTCGTTCGTCGCCCACACGCAGAAGATCAAGTCCGAGCTCGGCGGCATGAAGATCAGCCACGGCATGGACTGGTGGCTGGTCATCCTCGCCATCGTCGTCGGGACGCTCATCCTCGAGGACATGACCCTCATCGCCGTCGGACTGCTCATCAGCGACGGGCAGATCGATCCCTTCGTCGGCCTCTTCGGCTGCTTCGTCGGGATCGTCTTCGGCGATCTGTTCCTTTGGGGTCTCGGGCGCGTGCTGGGCCGTCGGCTGCTGCGATTCCGCGTCATGCGCCGCTTCCTCAATGAGAAGAGCATCGAGCGCTGGGGCGACATGCTCGACAACCACATGGGCAAGGCGATCTTCCTGTGCCGGTGCATCCCCGGGACGCGCATGCCCACGTACGTCGCCGCGGGCATGCTGGGGCGAAAGACCGGGCAGTTCGTCTTCTGGGAGGTCATCGCGGTGTGCCTGTGGGCCCCGGCGCTGCTTCTGGCGGCAGGGCTCATCGGGCCGAAGGTCCTCGCCCTGTTCCGCGAAGTCTTCCACGGCCCGGTCGCGATCGTCATCGCCCTCATCGTGCTGTTCTTCGTCGTCCGGGCCGTCAGCGCCGAGGCCACCTACGAGGGCCGGCACAAGAACAAGGCCGGTTTGCAGCGTCTGTGGCGCTACGAGTTCTGGCCCACCTGGGCGCTGTACCTTCCGATCCTCCCGCTCCTCGCGTGGCACGCCCTCCGCCGCGGGCCCATGTCCTTCACCTGCGTCAACCCCGGCATCGAGAACGCTGGCGGCTGGATCGGGGAATCGAAGTCCCTCATCCTCCGCGGCCTGCTCGACCGCTCCAAGGGCGACGGCACCTGGGACGACGCCCGCGTCGCCCCCTTCGTCCACATCCCCGCCGGCCCCGACCCCGGCGTCCGCGCCGCCGTGGTCATCGACGCGGTACGCAACAACCCCGCACTGGGCGGCTACCCCATCGTGCTCAAGCCCGATCTGGGACAGCGCGGGCACGGCCTCAAGGTGGCCCGCGGCGACGACGATGTCCGCGCCTACTTCGACACCATGACCCGCGCCGCCGTCGCGCAGCGCTGCATCGATCTTCCCAATGAAGCCGGCATCTTCTGGGCCCGCCGCGTCCCCGCCCCCGGAGCCAAACTCGATGACACGCCCGGCGAGATCCTGTCCATCACCCGCAAGGTCTTCCCCGTCATCGAGGGCGACGGCGAGCGGGCCCTCGATCACCTCATCTGGGACCACAAACGCTTCCAGATGCAGGCCCCGGTGTTTCTCGCACGCCTGGGCAAGGACGCCGAGCGCATCCCCGCCAAGGGTGAGCGCGTCAGCCTCGGCTTTTCGGGCAACCACTGCCAGGGCACGATGTTCAAGGACGGCGCCGACCTCATCACGCCGGAACTCGCCGCGGCCATCGAACGCCTCTGCCAGCGCTACCGCGATGAAGAGGGCCGCCGCTTCGACTTCGGCCGCTTCGACCTCCGCTTTACCAGCGAGGCCGATCTGAAGCGCGGCGAAGGCTTCACCATCATCGAACTCAACGGCTCGTCGAGCGAATCCACGAACCTCTACGACCCCTCGCGGAATCTGTGGTGGGCCCTCACCGTGCTGGCCGGCCAGTGGGCGCGGCTGTACGCCCTGGGGGCCGCGAGACGGCGCGAGGGCGTGAAGCCCACTGGCCCCTTCGCACTCTTGCGGATGGGGAAGGTGTTCTTCAAGGGTCTGCCCGGCTCGCCCGTGTCAGACTGACCGTTGCCCCGCAGGCAAACCCTCAGGCAGCACACCGTCGAAGAGGTGAGCACGCGAACCGCCGTGCCACTGACCGGTCTTCCGGTCAGTGCATTTCGTACGCGAAGTGTTCGGCGCAACGACCGGTGGACCGGCCAGTGGCACGAGTTCTGGTCAGGCTTCCCGCGTGGCCATCACGGCTTCGCGCTGGGCAGTTCCATCTGCAGCAGCACCTTCGGGCGGTCCGTCGGGCGTTTCACGTTCGAGCGGTCGTAGACCACCAGCCAGCGGGTGTCGACGGTCGGACGGAACCGCTCATCTTTCATCGCGTTGCGGACGTCGGTGAGGTTGGGCGGGTTGCCGCTGACGGGGATCGACTCGATCACGTCCGGGTCGTACCCGCGGAGCACGAACCACGCGATGAACACGTCGGACCGGGTTGAGACCACGTTCGAGAGGGCACGCAGCAAAGCGGCCCGCTCTTCCGGCCCGTCGGTGAGGCGGTAGGTGACGGCGCCGCCGTCGTCGAACACGTGCGACGTGGGGACACCGGGCCGTCCGAAGGGCACGCCCTTCTCCACGGTCGTGTTGGCCCCGACATACGCGAACCCGGCGTTCTCCAACGAGCCGGGCACGGGCTCCACGGTCGGGGTTGTGTTCCACCGTGCCATCGCGCCCAGTTCGCCGACGGACGTCAGCCCGAACTCCGGCGAGCGGCTGCCACGCTGACGGAAGTTGGGGATGTTCGTGAGCGTCGCCCGCCCGGCCGCGTTGATCAGGGGCGTCCCCGCGTCCTGACCCTCCTGGCCCAGCGAACGCCACGGCAGCAGCCAGTTGTACAGCAGCGGGTAGCGCTGCGGGTCAGTCGTCACCGGGGCCGGCAGCGCGACTACCGACGTGCTCCCGGTCGCGTCATCGGCGTTCTGGATCGCCGCCAGCGGCGACAGGAACGGCACACACTGCAGCACGCGCGCCGGGGCGGTGTTGAGGTTGATCTTGCCCACGGCGAGATCGCCGCGGTGCTTCAGGCCGTCGAAGGCATCGACGACGCGGAGGGCGAGCGGGATGGTGAGGGCGTCGGGGAGGGCTTCGGGCGTCGACGCCGACATCTGGTTCGACAGCACGTACTGCGTGGGGTCGAGCATGCCAGCGTAAGGGTTGGGGATTGTCGCACCGGCGACGGGGTCGCGGTTGAGTTCCCAGTCAGAGCCGAGCTGCTCGGACGCGGTAATCCACGCGCCCTTGCCGCTGCCCAGATTCGTCGCGAACACCACCTTGTTGCTGCCCGCGGTGTAGGAGTTGGTCAGGTCGGCCGCGTCGTCGATCCGCGGCAAGCCCGAATCAGGATGGACGTACAGCGTCGCCACCGTCGGAAGCAGCAGAAGATCGGCGGACGAGCGCATCACCGGGCCGGGGGGCGGGGTGTTCGGATCGAGAGTTCCCGTGTCTTCGGGGACGGGCTTGACGTGCTTGGTCGGGCTGAAGAGCGACAGCGAGCCTGCGTACGGCGTGCCCGCGATGGTGAGCAGCCCTTTGTCTGCTGCGCCGATGCTCCGCCAGGTCGGGACGCTGCCGGGGCCGAGGGCACCCTCAGCGCTGTTGACCATCACTGCCGCAGTCGGTTCCACGTCGGGCACCACGCCGTCGCCGACCGGGCCGACAACCCACGACTGGCGGCGGTCGTCGGTGTCGCCGCCCGGGTCGTTGTAGGTGTTGGGGCCCAGCGCCAGGATGCGGGTCTCGTTGCACTCACGCCGCTCGGCGATGTACGCGGGGAACCCCTTGGCCGATTGCATCTGCGTGGGGCGGTAGAACGTGCTCGGAATCAGGATGCGCACGCGGCCCGTGAGATTGACCGTGATGAGGCCGATAGTCCGCGTGCCGAAGTTGACCGAGAAGTCGGTGGTCTGGACGTTCGGGAAGTTCTCCGCGGCCGCGTCCTTGGGCGACAACCGGTCCACGACCACGGGGAAGTTCGAGCCGCCCGCCGAGTTGCGGACGAGCAGCACGGGGATGGTCTTCGAGAGGGTCCGCGATCCCACGCCGCCGAGCAGGTAGTCGGCGAAGACGGGGGGAAGCGTCGCGGGGTCCTGGATGTCCGGTGGATCACCAACGACCAGCGGGTCCGTGCGTGCCTCGAACGCGGCGTCCGCGAGGCGGATCACGCTCGGCGTGCCGCCTGAGGCGACGCACATCGCCTCGAACGCCGGGATCACGTCGTCCCAGTAGGTCTGGAACTCAGCGGGGGTTCCGCTGCGGGAGTTGACGAGCGAGAAATAGCACACCACCGAGCCCCCCGCTGGAATGACCGGGATTGCCGTGGGGCTCGCGGCGTGGACATTCGAGAGGCTGAACGAAAGTTGCCGGGCGGGTGTCTGACCCGCGTTGCGCATCACGATGGAGTACGCCGCCAGATCAACCGGCTGTGGCCAGGGGTTCCGCAGTTCGAACGCGATGATCGAACCCATCTGGTCGACATAATCCGTGTCGTTGGGGTTGATCGTCGCGGTGTTCTGACCCGATGGGACCGCTGCGGCGTCCTCGTACAGCGCGTAATACGACGCCTGAACAAGGAATGGCTGGCGGTCAACTCCGACGACGGTCACACCGTTGTTGATGTTGCCGAAGACCCGCTCTGGCAGCGCGGGTGCCGCCGGCAGGTTGCCCTGAGCCAACCGCGCGCCGATCAGCGGGACAGTGGACGAGGTGATGACATCCCTCAGGTTGCGTGAATTGTCGGGGAGGAACCGCACGGCGGTGGGGGATTCATTGAGTTGGCCGCCGGTGCTCGACGCCGAGTCGAGCGCGTCCATGAGGTTCACGGTGAGGCCGAGAGCCTTCAGGAGCGCGTAGGCGGAGCGGAAGGTGCCGGAGGCGAGGCCGGTGTCGGTGACGAGTTGCTGCGCCGGCCCGTTGGTCGTCCCGCCGTAGTGGCGCTCGATGCCGTCGCCGGTGTTCGCCGTGAGGTTCGCCACCGAAAGGTCCCGCGTCAGCGGCCGGTCCGTCGCCAGCGGCGCCAGGGCCCACACGAAGGCGTCGAAGACGCGCTGAGCGGTGTCGCGGTCGAGGCCGCGGGTGTCGAGAGTTTGTTCGAGTTCCGGGAGGTTGATGCGTTCGAGGGAACTGAGGTTGTCGAAATAGGACGTCTGCTGAGAGGGGCGGGTGTTATTGGCGGGGGTGTTGAGGATGGGCACGGGGCCGATGCGGCCGACGCCGCTGATGGGCGTGAGCAGGTGGCGATTGTCCCACGTCAGTTGCGGGATGGTGGGCAGACCGGCGGTGGGGCCCGAGTCCTGCGTGCCGTCGCCGAAGCGCCGCGGCGACTCTGACGCGCCGGCGTTGTTGCCCTCGATGCCCTCGCGCGAGCGCAGCGGGCCGTACGGTGCGTTGTCGGTGGAGCCCGGCAGGTAGCCCGCGGCGTTGTCGGGGCCGTCGATGTACTGCTCGAGCTTGCCCGTGACGGTGGTGTTGTTGGTGCCGCGGAAGGCGTGGAGGTCGGCGAAATCGCGCAGCGTGATCTGCTGGACCGAGCGCGGGGCGGGGAACTCCGAGTCGGCCGTCAGAAGGTCCCACCACACCGCCCGCTGCGACGCCGTGGGATAGTCCGCGGCGACGAACCCGTCGGTGGTGCCGGTGAAGGCTTCGAATGGGTATCGGGTCGGGCTGCTGTTGATCCGAGGCTCGTATGGCGGGTCGTAGTCCGGATCGGTCGCGGCCAGCGGCGGCGCCGAGAGCTTGCGGATCGTCGCCTCAAAGCCCATCGATCGGAACAGCATCTCGCGGAACGTCGGCTTCGACCCCGCGTCCTCGCTCAGCAGACGGTCGGCCAGCACCGGCACCGGCCAGATGGTCCCCGCGCCGCCGAGTTCGTTCATGAACGTTGCGGTCAGCGACGTATTCAACAGCGGGGCCGAATACCCCAGCAGGCGCGGCAGGTCCACGTCCGCCGGCGTCTCGCCCGTGCCGATGACGTGCGTGCGGTTCCGCAGCGACGGCAGCCCCGAGGCGAGCGCGTCCCAGTACGGAAACATCGTCGAAGAGTTGAAGTTCACCAGCGACGACGCATCAATGATGCGGGCCGCGACGACCCAGTTGAGCCCGAAGGCGTTGCCAAGCGCATCGACGCGCTGCCAGCGGGCATCGGGGCGGAGGTCGCCGTCGGTGTCGCACCAGAAGCGTTCCTGGTCGTTGGTGAGGGTGTTGAGAGGCGTGTCGCTGAACTCGACGCGGTTCATCTGCGTGCCGAAGACGTCGAGATTTGCCGTGAGGTTCGCGTTGTTGAAGAACGCCGTGCCCAACGAGGGTGGATAGGCGTTGTTCGCGGAAAGGTCCGCGGCGGGGTTGGCGTTGCCCGAAGCGGTGGGGTTGAGGAACCACTGCATGAGGTCGATGTACTGCCCGTCGCCGCGCTTCCAGCGTTCGGCCCGCGAGCCGGAGCGAGGCTCGTAGCGGTACGCGCTGCGGAGGTTGGTGATCTGCGGCCAGTACGACTGGGTGACCGGCGTGGTGATGACGGGGTTGGTGCTCGCGAGCCAGGCGTCCTCGGGTGAGCCCACCGTGAGCAGCCCCTGGCCGATGGGCATGATGTTCGGAGCGTTCGTATTCAGGTTATCGTTGCCCCACAGCACGCCGGTGTACGGCGTGTCGAGGCGCGGGTAGTCGATGGTGTCGCCGTCCTCGAACGCGCTGGGCCACACCGATGCGGGCGTGTCGCTGGTGACGATCTTGTTCCCGAAGAGGTCGGCGGCGAGGATCGCGCCGATCTCATTGGTGACGGTGTTCACCTGCGGCTGGATCTTGATCACCCGCTGGCTGGCCACCACGCTCGAGCGGTCGACGCGCACGATGGCGACGTACGACACCGCGGCGATCGCGAGGATCGCCAGCACGCCGAGGGCCAGCACGATGATGCTGCCGCGGCGCTTGAGCCCGCGCCGGCGCGACCGCGCGGGCACCACGCCCTCGACCCCGCCCGCCGCCGCCTCGACCTGCGGGGCATTCAGTTGGCTGGCGGTTGGCATCGGCACGGGGCCTTCAGAATTCGGCGAATGGACAGGGCTGCTTGTCATGGGCACACCTCGGGCGGTCCGCCCCGCCGTCGCGCAGGGCGCGCCGGCATGGGCGGGACGAGATCACGGACACACGGACCAGGGATGCAACGTGGCACAGCGAAACGGTGGACGCCTCAGTTCGCCGCGGGTTCGATCGAGAACTGGAACTCGAACGACTTGCCGGCGCTGATGCGGTTGAGCGAATCGTGCAGCGTCATGCGGACGCGGATGAACTTGGGCTTTTCCCACAGCTGCTCGCTCCAGGTGAGCGTCAGGCGGGGCGGGTTGGGCGCGGCTTGGGCGCGAACGTCCACCGCGGGCCGGCGGAAGCCCCAGATCGCCATGTACTCGGTAGGGTGCCCGCCGGAGCGGTAGGGGTCGTAGCGGCCGTCGACGGTGGGGAAAGCGGAATAGGAAGAGCCGGTCACCAGCAGCAGCGCGTTGAGCGGCTGAGCAGCATTGTCGCTGCGGTCCAGCGACGGCAGCGCGGGCTGCGCCGAGTTCGGCGTTGTGAGCGCGAACGTGGACACGTCGCCGTCCTCGGGCATCACTTCCGGATCCGGCGCGGCGGTCGCGCCCTGCGGCGGCACCGGCGGCGGCAAGAACAGCGAGCGGTACTGCCGGCGCGTGAACACCGAATCAAACCACACCAGGTCCCCGGGCATATACGTCGCGATGAGGAACTCCGGCGAGCGCGTCGGGCCCAGGTACACCTGCAGCGGGTCGGCCCCCGTCCAGCGCGAGCCGTCGGACCACGCGATCTCGAAGTTGCT
>CAYZFW010000058.1:0-9723 GCA_964477615.1 uncultured Phycisphaeraceae bacterium
GTACTGCGTGTACCAGCCCGGGCTCTCCATGATGTTCCGCAGGATGACGCCCGGGGTGATCGTGCCGTAGCACCCCATCCCAATGTGGGAAGACATGACCTTGTTTTGCGAGGCCATGGCCTTCAGACGCAGCAACGTCTCGTGCTCGCCAAACGCGCGACCCTCGGGAGCTTCGGGCTCGATCTTCAGCGGCCGACGCAGACGGATCGCCTCGGGCACCGTTTCGTCGATGAGTTGATCGAGCGACCGCGCCCCCACCACACCCAGCATCGCATCGATGTCGGCGGGCGTCGGCCCGATGTGCCGGTGGGCGAAGGTGTCGGACGGGAAGAGCGACGAACCGCCGCGGCTGGAGGGGGCGGACACGGCGCTAGGGGAGGTGGCGGGGGTCATGCTGGGGTCAATCCGGTGGGGGACACGAAAGTCGGAGTTGAGATGGTAGACCGCTCTCGATTCGTCCCGGGTGCTCCACAGCGGGGCGGAGCGGGACGCTTGCGGTCCACATTTGATTCGCGGGCCTTCACGTGAAGATGCAGCAAGATCCCCGCCCGATCGCCTCCGCTCATGTCGACTCTGACGCGGCGTCGATCGAAATTCTCGGAGGATTTCGCTTGCATTGGTGCCCGGATGCGTGTACGGTTTATGTGAGGAAGTGGCGATTGTCCTTTCCCATCCGGAAGCGCTTGCCCTGCAACAACACGACCCCCATCTCCCGGTCCGAGTTCACCACACGGTGTGTGGTGTGGCACGCCCGGTTGGTGGCGGATTCAAGCCGGGCGGTTGCTCCTTTCACGATGCGTGCTCATGAGCACCCGTCGGACCCCATCCCCCTTCGTGAACGCCCACGCAACTGAGCCGCCCAGTCGGCATGCTGTCGCCCGCAACCAGCAACGGCCCGCAATCTGATCCCGGGCTCGCCAATCGCACGCAAACCCGTCCGACCCAAGACTCAAGACCCAAGACACACTCCCCCTCACCCAGTTCAAGGAGCATCCCATCGAGAGGCGTCCGTTCCGCGAGAGTTTCCGTCCTCAGAAGACCCGGGTCAACCACGAGATCAGGCTCAGCCCGATCCGATTGGTCGATCAGAACAACAACCAGATCGGCGTCGTCGATACCCGCGACGCCCTGCGCATGGCCGAGGAGGCCGGCATGGACCTCGTTGAGATCCAGGCCGACATCCGACCGCCCGTGTGCAAGATCATGGACTACGGCAAGTTCCGGTTCGAGCAGGGCAAAAAGGACCGGGCCAACCGCGCCGCCTCCAAGACGATGGAGATGAAGGAGGTCCGCCTCGGACGCTCCGCCAAGATCGACGAGCACGATGTCCACATCCGCGTGGACCAGGCCCGCGAGTTCCTCATGGAGGGGCACAAGGTCCAGTTCGTCCAGAACTTCAAGGGCCGTGAGATGGCCCACCGCGACATCGGCGAGGACCGCCTCAAAGAAATCATCGGCACGCTCAACGACATCGCCAAGGTCGAAGCCCCGATGAAGCTCTTCGGCAAGAAACTCACCATGATCCTCGCCCCGGACAAGGTGAAGATCGAAGCCGTGAAGCGCAAACTTGAAAAGGAAAAGGCAGCACAGGGCGGCGGCAGCGCGCCCGCGGCCTTGGCCGTGCCTGCGGCGGCCACCGGTACCCCCTCCGTCGCACCAGCGGCACCGAAGCCTGCGCCCGCCGCGCTGGCCCCGGTTCAGGCTCCGGCACCCGCCGCAGCACCGGCTCCGCAGCCACGTCCGCAGCCCGCCAACCCGGCGTCGGCACCCTCACCGGCGCGGACACGCTGATACACGCCGAACCCCGTTCGTCCAGCCAATCGCACACGGCCGCATCACGCGGCCGTTTTTCATTTCCCGCCGCACGGCATGCCCACCAACGTCTCTCTACACTGCATCGCAACAAACTCCAACCGTTTCCAAAACCACTAGACCACTAGACCACTTCTTCCCCTCCCCCCGATGCCCCGCCTGGCGCTCATCGCCGATATCCACGCCAACCTCGAGGCCTTCCAGGCCGTCGTGCGGGATATCGACCGCAACGCCATCGACACCATCGTCTGCCTGGGCGACCTCGTGGGCTACGGCCCCGACCCTCACAAGTGCATCGACCTGGCCTTCGAGATCTCGCAGGCCCTCGTCATGGGCAACCACGACGAAGCCCTCCTGAAGGGCCCCGCCCACGGCCTCGCGATGAACGTCCGCGCCAAGAACTCGCTCGAAGTCACGCGCTCGCTCCTCACCGAGAAGCACCTGAACCTCCTCGCCTCGCTCAAGACCGAGACCGAAGTCGACGGCGTCGCCATCACCCACGGCCTCTTCGGCCCCCGCAAGTACGACTACCTCTACGACGCCGACGCGGCCGCCCGCGCCTTCAACTGCTTCAAGCAGCGCTTCGGTGCCGTCGGCCACACGCACATCCCCAGCATCTTCACGGCCCCGATGACGCGCCCTGTCTTCCCCGACCAGGTGGAAACCAAGCCCGTTTCGGGCAGCACCCTCGTGCTGCTGCAGGAGGACCGCCGCCTCCTGATGAACCCCGGCAGCGTCGGCCAGCCGCGCGACCGCGATCCAAACGCCTCCTGGGCCGTGCTGGACACAAGCGATATGACGCTCGAAGTGAGGCGGGTTTCCTACGACGCCGAGACGACCATCGCGAAGATGAAAAAACTCGGCCTGCCAGACTTCCACGCCGACCGGCTCAAGGTTGGCGCGTGAACACCGGCTGAGCATCCGCATCACTTCGCTTCCGAGCACCACTGCTTGCAGATCGAATCCGATGCGCACAGCCCGCCGCGGGCCTTGCACGCGCGCCGGCCGTGGAAGATCAGAAGGTGGCTGAGCATGCACCAGTTCTCGCGGGGGAACCTCGCCATGAGATGGCGCTCGACCATCGCCGTGGTGGCGCTCTTGGGCGCGAGGCCGAAGCGCTTGCTGAGGCGTTCGACGTGTGTGTCGACAACCACCCCCATGTTGATGCCGAAGGCGTTGCCCAAGACGACGTTGGCCGTCTTGCGGGCCACACCGCGGAGGGTGAGGAGTTCATCCATCGTCCGCGGCACCTCGCCGCCGAAGTCGCGCACCAGCGTGGTCATGGCGGCGTGGATGGCCTTGGCCTTGTTGCGGAACAGGCCGATGGTGCGGATGTGGGGTTCGATCTCGTCCGGGGTGGCGGCGGCGAAGGCGGCGGGGGTCGGGAAGGCGCGGAACAGCCGCGGCGTCGCCTTGTTCACGCCGACATCGGTGGCCTGGGCCGAGAGGATCGTCGCGATGAGGAGTTGGTGCGGCTGTTTCGGGTCGTGGTTCAGTTCGCAGTGAGCATCGGGGTAACGGGCCTGGAGGTCGGCGTAGATCGCCGCGGCCCGCGCCTTCGCTGCCGGCGTGACACGCGGCAACGCAAACCCGAACTCGTGTGCGGGCGGTGTTGATCGAGCCTGGTGCTTCACGCCGGGTCCCCGCCGGGAGGGGGCGTCACCGATCGCGGCCGAGCGATCACCGCCGCAGCAAGGCCCGTGACGACAAGTGCGGTCTGCACTCCCAGGGCGCGGCTCGACCAGGGGTGGAGTGCGTCAAATCTCGCCTTCGCCGCCGAGGCGGTTTCGGCCTCGCCGGCCCGCGCGGCGGCCCAGTAGCGGTCCAGGTGTCCGCGCATCGGCAGCCCGAGCCCGACCAGCGTGCCGGCCGCGAGCAGCAGCGAGAGCACGGTGAGGAACCGACGCCCACGGCCCATTCCGCGCCAGGCGCAGAGCGAGATCAGAGCCAGCGCCACGCCGCCGATCATGAGCGCGAAGAACGCCGGGTTCATGACGTGCCCCGCGGCGATGGACCAGTGGTCTTCAGCGGGCACGCGGAAACCCGGGAGCGCCGGAGCGAGGGCCTTCATGGTTGGGAACGCCACGGCCGCCGTCCCCCCCACCGCGACGAGCGCTCCGAGCCAGACGCCCAGCGCCGCGGTGTAGACCATTTCGGATCGTGATTGAGCTCGCGGAACTGCCATGTGCGAAGCGTAGCGATGCACGAGGGCTTCGCGTCGATCCACCAAAGCGATGCGCCGTCGCCACAGCCTGCATCTCGCGGGTTCCAAGTGCGACGCGGCGAGGCAAACCCGAGCGCTTAGCGCGGCGGCACACGTCCGGCCCGCAGCGCCGCGGTGATCTCGCCGAGCCGCTTCAAGGCGGGCTTGGGGCGACCGTCCGCCGTCACGAGACCGCCCAGCGGCATGTCGGGGCCGTCGGAGGTATCGAATAGCGCCTGCCAGCACACGCTCTTGACCAGCGGCTTGCTGAGTGCGATCAAGGCGGCGTGGTCCATCCACGTTTGCTGCGTTTCGGGTGACCACGCCTGACGCCAGTGGCCGGGGTCGTCGGAGCCGCCGCTCGCTGTGGGCGAGACGCCGCTGGGGCAGCCCAAGGCCGAGACGATCATGGGCCGTTCGAACTCGGCGTAAGTGTCGAGCATGGCGCTGAGTTCGAGCATGTCGCGGGCGCTGCGCCCTCCCTGTCGGTCGCCCATCTGGACGCGGAGGGCGAAGCCGTCGGTCTGGACGCCAGAGCCGAGCACAAGCTCGGTGTAGAGAAGCGGAGCGACGCTCTGGGTATTGGCCGAGGCGTGCTCGCCGAAGGGCTCGGAGACTTCGACAAAGACCTGCGCCCCCGGCTGGAGTTTGCGGACGGTCATCACCGCGACGCGGGTGAGGTCGACCATCTGCTCCATGCTGAGGGAGAACCCGGCGTTGACGTTCAGCCCGCCCGAGATCACCCAGCGCGAGACCGTGCGCCGGTACCGCGTCACCACCCGCTTGGCGTGCTCATAGGCAAACTCGCGCAACGTGTCGTAGTCGTGGTTCCACACGTGCAACCAGCGCGGGCAGCCGCGCGGCGAGAGGTCGATCACCGGGCCCGCCGTCACCGGAACCTTGCCCGAACGCACCGCCCACTCGATCCAGCGGTCCATCCTCGTGAAATCGAAGCGGCCCTCCTCGGCCTCGATGCGGCTCCACCGCAGCGGCACCTGGATGAAATCGATGTTGCCCGTGATCACCTTCTGCAGCGGCTCGGCGAACTGGTCGCAGTGAACCGCCACGCCGAACTGCGGTTTCTCGCCCGACTTCAGACGGGCGGCGAGGGATCGCTCGGCCGCTCGCACCGCGAGCGATTCGCCGGCCTCGAGCGCCACCAGCAGACTCTCACGGGCCAACCGGGCCTGCTCGGCCGCGACCGGGGCCACCAGCGCCTGCGTGAAGAGTTCCCTCGAGCGATCGAGCCCGCGCATCAAGGGGTCTTCGGCGGGGGTGTCGCTCCAGCCCCACTCCTCGATCTTGTTGATGAGGAGCATGATGCGGCGGCGGGCGAGTTCGAGATTCAGAACGTACGGCTTGTCGCGGTCGGGCAGGAGGCAGGTGCGGAGGTTGAGCAGGCCGTGGGGGCCGCAATCCACCTGCACACCCATCGCGGCGGCCCCGGGGATGGACTTGCGACACACCACCGCCGCGCCCCCGGCGTCGGGCGAAATGACCCCCGGCACCGGGAGGTCTTCTTTGCCGATGACATACGCCTGCCTGACGGAGCGCGCTGCACCACCACCAACGGAAGCCCCGCTTCCGGATGAAGACACACCAGCGGGTTGGACGGCCTCAGCGACCGCGAATGAGAGCATGGCGATGAAGCCGGATGATAGTGGGCGACACGGGATCGGTTCGGCCGACGAAAGAGACCGAGATGCCGAAGGCGCGCGCCAAATCCTGATTGGGACAAGACTTGCACCGCTTTCGACCACCTGGGCACGCCGCCGATAGAATCCGACCATGCAGGCTGTCTTCGAGACCCATCTCCCGCTTCCGGGCCGCCGTCAGGGAAAAGTCCGGGATATCTATGAACTCCCTGAGGACCGGGGCGGCCCCCCCGGCGGCGGGCTGTTGATTGTCGCCTCCGACCGCATCTCCGCCTTCGACGTTGTCATGCCCACGCCGATTGTGGGCAAGGGCGGCTTGCTCACCGACATCTCCACCCGCTGGTTCTCGTTCATCCGGGAGCGGGGTCTGGCACCGATTCACTTGGTTTCGACTTCGCCTGCGGGGATCACCGGGCTGACGACCGAGCAGGTCGCGTCGCTGGAAGGTCGTTCCATGATTGCGCGGCGGTGCCGGGTGATCCCCATCGAGTGCGTCGTCCGGGGGTATCTCGACGGCTCGGGGTGGGTGGACTATCAGGCGACAGGCTCAGTATGCGGCGTCGCGCTGCCGAAGGGCCTGCGCCGCGGCGACCGACTCCCCGAGCCGATCTTCACGCCGGCGACGAAGGAGGAATTGGGCGCACACGACCAGAACATCGACTTTGAACGCGCGTGCGAAACGGTCGGGCGAAGCGTGATGGAACGGCTGCGGTCGGTGAGTCTGGCGATCTACGGAGCGGCGCACGCGTACGCCGAATCCCGCGGCGTGATCCTTGCGGACACGAAGTTCGAGTTCGGCTTCCCGCTGGACGCGCGGGGCATCCCCGGCACCGAACCGATGCTGATCGACGAGGTGCTGACGCCGGATTCGTCGAGGTACTGGGACGCGGCGTTGTGGCAGCCCGGACGCGAACAGGCGAGTTTCGACAAGCAGTTCCTACGTGAATACCTGAATGGTCTGGTGGCGCAGGGCCGCTGGAACAAGCAGGCCCCGGGGCCCGCGTTGCCGGACGAGGTGGTCGCGGGGACTCGAGCTCGGTACGAAGAAGCGCTGCACCGTCTGTTTGGCGCCGGGGTGGTGGCGCCGATCGGTGCTCGGAAGGCGGTGGCCTGAAGATGTCCCCGGCCTCGAATGCCGCCGTGGACTCGATGCTCCGCCAGGCGGAGGGGCTCGCGATGGCGGGGCGGATGCGCGAGGCGGCGACGCTGCTCCACAGCGCGGTGACGACAGCCCCACGATCGGCTGAGACTCACGCGCTGCTGGGCTGGGCGTTTTCCCAACTGGGTGAACACCACCGAGCGGTTGCGCCGCTGCGCAAAGCCATCAGCCTCGACGGCACCCGGGCCGAGCACCACATGACCCTCGGGACGGTGCTGCAGGTCACCGGGCCCATCGATGAAGCGCTGCTGTGCTTCCAGCGTGCGATGGCCCTCAAGCCCTCGCTGCCGGGTGCCTACGGCGGCGCGGCGTCGGTTCTTGAGCGATCGAGTCAGTACGCGAAGGCACGTGAGATCATCGAGAAGGGGCTGAAGGCCGTACCGCACGACGCCCAACTCCGAGCGATCCATGCAAACATGCGTCTGCGAGACGGCGAGGCCGAGGGTGCCCGCGACGACCTTCGAGCGCTGCTGGCGTCACGACCCGAGCCGGACCTTCCCGCGCGGATCAAGGCCTGGCACACGCTCGGCCAGGCGCTGGACAAACTCGGCGATCCCGACGGCTCGTTCGAGGCGTACACCTCGTGCAACCGCCTGCGCGAGCTGCTCCCGCAGGTGCGCTGGGCCCTCGAGAACGACAACGTCACGCCGATGATCCACGCGCAGGCCTCGATCACCCGCGAACACTGTCAGCGCTGGGCGGCGAGCGAACCCGACGACGGGCTGCCCACCCCGGCTTTCCTCGTCGGCTTCCCCCGCTCCGGCACCACGATGCTCGAGAACGTGCTGGGGGCGCACCCGCGCTGCGTCGCCACGCCGGAGCGCGGGATGCTGCTGCACGCGGTGGGCATGATCGAACACGCGATGAAGCAGCGCCCGACGGTACCGCTCCCCGAACTGCTCGACGCGATGACGCCCGCGGACGTGACGGCGCTGCGTCGCCGCTACTGGGACGCCGCCAAGCCCGAGATCGGTGGCGAGCTCAACGGCCGTCTGCTTGTCGACAAGTACCCGGTTCACGTGGGCCGGCTGGGGATCATCAACCGACTCTTCCCCCGCGCCCGCGTGCTGGTGGCCCTGCGCGATCCGCGCGACTGCTGCCTCTCGGCGTACACCCAGTACTTCGCTCACAACCCCGCGATGGTGCGGTTCCTTCGTCTCGAAACCACCGCATGCTTCTACGCCGATCTGCTCGGCTCGTACCTCACACTCAAGGACCGCCTGACGACGCCGCTCATGACTGCACGGTACGAGGACACCGTGGAGGACCTTGAGGCTCAGTCCCGCAAGATGCTGGAGTTCCTGGGCCTCGAATGGGACGACGCGGTGCTGCGGCCTGAAGACCGGGCGAAGAAGAAGTATGTCAACACGCCGTCATGGTCAACGGTCAACGCGAGCGTGAACACAAAGGCACGAGGGCGCTGGGTGAAGTCTCGCAAGCACCTCGAACCAATCCTGGCGGAACTGGAGCCGTTCGTGAAACTGTTCGGCTACGAGCCTTCGTACAAAGATGCTCCGCTCCAAGACACGGCATCGGCTCCTGCGGCCGGTGGGGGCCCGTCCGCATGAGCCCGCCGCCCGCCACCCGCTCCGCGATCGACCTGATCAACGAGGCCGTCCGCCACCAGCACGCCGCGAACTACATCCAGGCGGAGATGGTGCTGCGCGCCGCGGCGCAGGCGTACCCGCGGAACGCCGATGTTCATTTCAACCACGGGTTCGTGCTCGGGCAGATGGGGCGTGAACAGCTGGGCATCGCCGCGCTGAAGAGGGCCGCGTCACTCGAGCCGCAGAGAGCGCAGGTGTGGCACGAACTGGGAATCCTGCACCAGAACCTCGGCGAGCCCGCGAAGTCGGTCGAGTGTTTCGAGCGGGCGATGTTCCTCAATCCCAAGCGTGTCGAGACCTACTGCGCAGCTTCGGTGATGCTGGAACGGGATCGCAAGGCCGAGAAGGCGCGGGCGGTGCTGGAAAAGGGCCTCACCAAGAACCCCGGCGACCACCAGATCCGCATGATGCTGGCCCAGATGGACGCCCGCACCGGCAAGGCCGCCGAGGCGGAAGCGGTTCTGCGTGACGTGATCGCCACCGCGCCGTCGGACGAGATCCGGTGCCGCGCATACCACGCTTTGAGTGTGGCGCTTGAAGAGTTGAAGCGTCACGAAGAGGCGTGGGCCGCGGCCACCGAGTTCAACCGCATCCGCCGCACGTTCCCGCCGGTGGTCAACGCCCTGGCCGGCTCCGAGTTCGTGGTGTTCCGGACGTCCGAGTCGTACACCGCCATCACGCCCGAGCAGTTTCAGAAGTGGAAGACCCCGCTGGCGGACGACGGGCTGCCCGAGCCGTCGTTCCTGGTGGGTTTCCCGCGGTCGGGCACGACGATGACCGAGAACGCGCTGGGCGCTCATCCAAGGGTGATTGCGCTCGATGAGCCGCCGACGGTGACCGACGTGGAGCACGAGGCCCGCCGGCTTCTCGACCCGGCCAATCATCCTTCGCGCCCCCACCCGCCGCAGCGCTGGGCCGAACTTCTGGACACGATGACGCCCGAGCAGTGGAAGCACCTGCGTGCGTTCTACTGGAAGCGTGTGCGGGACGTGGAAGGCCCGAGCGCCGACGCCGCGGCGATGAAGGCCTCGGGCACGCTGCTGCTCGACAAGAACCCCTTCACGATCTACCGCGCCGCGCTGCTCAACCGGCTGTTCCCCGGCGGCAAGATCGTCTGCATCATCCGCGACCCGCGCGACTGCTGCATCTCGTGTTTCATGCAGTTTTTCCGGGCCAACCCGGGCATGGCACCGTTCACCGAGATCAACGACACCGCCCGCACCTACGCCGCGGTGATGGGCCAGTGGCTGGCGGTGCGCCCGCGGCTGAGCATGGACGTGCTGCAGG
>CAYZFW010000059.1:0-9705 GCA_964477615.1 uncultured Phycisphaeraceae bacterium
GAGGACGACGGATCGCGGCCGAGCGCGAGCGACCTCTTCCCCGCGCTGGGCCTGGTCATCTCCGGCGGTCACACGGCGCTGTTCCGCAGCGAGTCGCCGCTGGGCGTCACGCGGATCGGCTCGACCATCGATGATGCTGTCGGCGAGGCGTACGACAAGTGCGCGGCGATCCTCGGGCTGGGCCATCCGGGCGGGCCGCTGGTCGACCGTCTCGCCGCGCACGGGAACGACCGCGCCCACGACTTCCCCGTCAGCCGGCTGAGCGAGGACTCGCTGGATTTCTCGTTCAGCGGGCTGAAGACGAGCGTGCTCTACGCCGTGCGCGGCCGGCCGCAAGTCACGCGCGAGGACCTTTCGGACGTCGCCGTTCGATCGGCGAAGGGGTCGGGCAAGCCGACGGGCTGGCAGCGTGAAGCGTCGTCGCTCAGCGACACCGAGCGTGCCGATGTGTGCGCGTCGTTCCAGCGGGCGTGCTGCCGCGTGCTGATGCTGAAGATTGAGCGGGCGATGGAGATGGAGAAGGCGGCGGGGCGCGGGGTCCGCTCCTTGATCATCGGCGGCGGTGTGAGCGCGAACTCGCGCGTGCGCCGTGAGGCGCTGGAGCTTGGGACACGCCGAGGCCTGAAGGTGGCCCTGCCGCCGATGGCATACTGCCTGGACAACGCCGCGATGATCGCGGGGCTGGGGCATGCGCGGCTGGTGGCGGGGGAGAAGGATGATCTGTCGCTGGCGGCGTCGCCGATGGGGGCGGTGTAGGCGGCGATCCCGGATCACTTCACCCGGATCACCACCAGCGTGATGTCGTCGGTCTGCGGGTTCATCCCGACAAACCTCCGCACCTCCCACACCAGATGGTCCGCGCTGTTGGTCGTGGGGTAGTGGCGCAGGAACTCCAGCAGCGTCATCTTCAGACGGGCCCGCCCGAACTTCTCACCCTGGAAGTTCATCGCGTCGGTGAGGCCGTCGGTCATGGCCACCAGCACATCGCCCTTGGCGAGATCGAACACGCCGCGGTCGTACTTCTGGTCGGCGTCGACGCCGACAATCATGCCGCCCACCGAGAGCTCGATCAGGCGCAGGTCGCCGCCGGGCTTGAGGGGGCGCTGGACCACCAGCGGCGGGTCGTGCCCGGCGTTGCAGTAGGTGAGGCGGAGTTTCTTCGGGTCGATCACGCCGTAGAAGATCGTGACGAACTCCTGCGTCAGCGTGTCGCGCACCAGCGCCTTGTTCACGCGTGCCATGAGCTCGTTGAGGTGGAACACGTCCTGCGAGTGGGCCCGCAGCGTGGCCCGTGTCGCGGCCATGAGCAGCGCGGCGGGGATGCCCTTGCCGCTCACGTCCCCCACCGCCACGCCCAGGTGGCCGTTGAGGTCGATGAGGTCGTAGAAATCGCCCGAGAGCTCGAACGAAGGCTGGTAGCGCGACGCGATATCCAGTGTGGCGTACGTCGGGGGGTTCTGCGGCAGCATGCGGTGCTGCACGTCGCCCGCAAGTTCGATCTGGCGGCGCAGCATCGCCGACTCGCGCTCGTTCTCCACCAGCCGCGCCCCGCACACCGCCGCCGCGGCCTGCTCGGCGATGGTCTGCAGCAGCGCGTGCTGCGCGGGTTCGAGAAGGCGTGGTTCGCGCGAGAACAGACGCAGCACCCCCACCGGCTGGTCCTTGAAGAGAAGGCTCACCCCCACGATCCCCTCAAAGCCCGCCTCGGCGGCGAGGGCACCGAGGGTCGCACGCCCCAGGTCGGTCATCGCCGCGTTCCCGGCTTCGCAAGCAAACTTCGCCGCGCCCTTCACGAACTCGTCCGGCAGCCCCACATGCGAGCGGAGCACGAGGTTCTCCCCGGCCTCGTCCATCAGGTGAACGGCGCAGGCATCCATGGAGAACACCTCGACCGCCGAGCGCATCGCCACCTGCAGGATGGTGTTCACGTCGCGCGTCGCCACCAGCAGGCTGGAGAGGCGGAACAGCGTCCGCAGCTCCGAGTGGCGCTGGTTCACCTCCACCGACTGCTCGCAGAACTCCGACACCGTGGAAGCCATCATCTCCACGGCGAACTCGAGCAGTTCCCGAGGGGCCCGCGCCGATGGTGCGTCCGGGTCGCCGGGGCCGCGCCCGCCGTCGCCAGCGTTGGCCTCGCCGTAGTCGATCACCATCGCGCCGACCGCAGCACCGCCCACGACGAGCGGGACCAGCGTGAACCGTTCGGCGACAATCGACGGCGTGACGCCGCCCTCGCGCAGCCCCTGAGCCAGCGCCGCGCTGTCCGGGCTGGGCGGGCGGACGTGCCAGGGTTGGTCGTCGTCGCCGAGCACGATGGCACGCCCCTCGGGGTCGATCAGGCTCACCGCCACACCGGTCAGCCGGCTCATCGCGGCACACAACGCCGACAGCGAGCCGTCGGTCAGGAACGAGGTGATGGTGGAGAAGTTCGGATGCACGCTCAGGGGGTGGAAGGATACGCGGAGCGCGCGGGCGTCGAAGGAATGCTCGTCCAATAATCAATGCGGGCTGCTGCGTCGCGGAGCCTTTGCGAGCATCCGCCTCTTCACCTCGAAAGGCTCAGCGGCGGCTTCGTCGGTCACCGTGCTTGAGTCACCAGCCTGCATTTGCTCTTTGCCATTTGCGATTTGCCATTTGGCGACTGCCACTCCCCATTTGCGCCGCCGCTCCCCCGATCCAGTCGATAACTCCCTCCACCCATGCTCGCCGTCCAGGCCCATTCCTTCACCCAGCAGGCTCGGCTGGCCATCACGCTCGCGTGGGTGGCGGGGTACACCAACATCCTCACGATCCTGGCGTGCGGCACGGTGACCTCGCACATGACGGGGACCACCTCGAATCTGGGGCGGGACGTCGCCGAGGGGAAGTGGGCGCTGGCGGGCTTTGCCCTGTTCATCCTCGTGACGTTCTTCCTCGGCGCGGCCCTCTCGGGCGTGACCACCGAGACAGCACGGCGCCGCGGATGGGAATCGGTGTACGTGCTGCCCATCGCCGTTGAAGCAGCGCTGCTGGCGGTGTTCGCGGGGCTCGTCGAGGTCGCCGACCACGGCGCGGTCACGGGCGGTTGGATGCTGTACGCGATGACGGGCGTCGCTGCGGGCGCGATGGGGCTGCAGAACGCGACGATCACGCGGATCTCATCGGGTGTCGTGCGGACCACGCACGTCACGGGCGTGCTGACTGATCTCGGCACGGAGACGGCCCAGTTCCTGTACTGGCTGCGCGACCGTGCAGCCGGGCGCGCTGGGGCGTTGGACCATCACACGCCGGGAGCCCCCACCGACCTGCTCCACAGCGTGCAGGCCCACCCCGGCGCAAGACGACTGGCCCTGCTGGCTTCCATCGTCGGCGGCTTTGCGCTTGGTGCGGGGCTGGGCACGCTGGCGTTTGACCACCTGCCGCGTTTCGCGATGTTCCCGCCGGTGGTGCTGCTGATCTGGATCATCTACCAGGACGTGACGACGCCGATCGCCGAGATCGAAGCGTCCGACCTGGTGGGCGATGACGCGCTGGGGCTGCCGAAGTCGCTGGCAATCTTCCACCTGCGGAAGCGCGCCACCGACCCCGGCGTGGCCCCGCGCGTCCACCGCATGCCTAACCTGCTGGATTGGAGCGACCGCCTGCCGCACGGCACGAGGGTTGTCGTGCTCGATCTCGCGGGCGTCGAGCACCTTGATGCCAACGCGGCCCTGGAGCTCCGCGCCCTCCTGGCCCGCTTCAAGCTGCAACGCCGCCGGCTGATCGTCAGCGGCATCACCGAGGACCAGTACCGCCGCCTGCGCCACATGGGCGCGGGCGAGCACCTCGTCCCTGCGAACACCTGCCCGGACTTGGACCTTGCGGTGGCACGGGCGCTGAATCTGCTGGCCGATGCCGGGCACGACAGCCGGGGATGAAAAGCGAGAAATGGCAAAGGGCAAATCGCAAATGGCAAAGAGCAAATTCAGACCGTGATCCCGAGCGCCTCAATCCAGATTTGCGATTTGCGATCTGCGATTTGCCATTTCTACGCCCCCACGCTTCATCAACCCCACCATCCACACCGCGAGCGCCACCCACACCACGCCGCTCCAGTACGCCGACGCGGGTGAGATGTAGTCGAACATCAGCGCGGCGATCAGCGGCCCGACCACGCGCGTGAGGCTCAGCAGCCCCGTCGCCACGCCCAGCACCGAGCCCTGAGCCCGCTCGTCCACCGCCCGCGACACGATGCCCGTCAGCGTCGGGCTCAGCAGCCCGTGACCCGCGGCGAACAGCGAGATCCCGACGTACAAACCCCAGGGCGACAACGAGCCCGCCGCCGGCGCGAGCGCGATCACCAGCAGACCCGCCCCGAAGACCACCAGCCCCGCCGCGGCGATGAGGCGGTCGTCCACCTTGCCAGACAACCGGCGCACAACGACGCCCTGCACCAGCATCATCACCACGCCCATGCACGTGAACAGGCTGCCCGCCTGGGCCGGGCCCATCGAGAACACCCGGTCGAGGTACACGCCGAAGTTGCTGCCCAGCCCGGCGAAGGGAACGCCCGCGAAGATCAGCGCCATCAGCGCCGCCCGCACGCCCGGCGTGCGCCACGCCGAGCCGATGTTCGCCAGCGGGTTCCACTCCGAGGCACGCAGCGCGCCCCGCCGCCGCTGCGAAGACGGAAGCGTCTCGGGCAAAGCGATCCACGCGAACACGCCCGCGACCAGCGCCAGCCCCCCGGCGAAGAACACCGGCGTGGTGATCCCGAATCTCTGTGACAGCACGCCCCCCAGCGCCGGCCCAACCACAAACCCCAGCCCCACCGCCACCCCGATGAGCGCGAACGCACGGCTCCGCAATCGCGCGGGCGTGATGTCGGCGAGCGCCGCCTGCGCCGTCGACACGTTCGCCCCCGTCACGCCGTCGATCACTCGCGCCAGCACCATCATCCACAGCGCTCCGGCCCAACCCAGCACCGCGTAGCCCAGGGCCGAGCCGATCAGGCTGCACATCAGCACCGGGCGGCGGCCTAGCCGATCCGAGATCGCCCCCAGCGCCGGCGTGGCAAGAAACTGCGAGAGTGCAAACGCCGCAGACAGCACGCCCACCGACAGCGCCGAGTCCGCAAACCGCTCCACCAGCGCGGGCACCACCGGCAGCAGCACGCCCAGCCCGAGGAAGTCGATGAACACCGTCAGGAACACCAGCCCCGCGACCCGCTGACGGCGTGCCCGCTCCGCCGCCCCCTCGAGACCCACGGCGTCGTCCGGCCCACGCCGGGTTTCATCCTCCGCCGCCGATTCCGCTTCTCCCGAACTGCGCTTCAACGAGGCCGGCCCGACCGAGAGATCGCCCCAGCCCGCAACGGGGCAGCCGAAGGTCCCCGCGGGCGGGGTTGGAGTTTCGGGGGCGCGCTCCACGTCATCCATGCGCGTGGAAGGGTCGTGGTGGCCGGGATGGGCGGGGGCGGCGTGCAAGTGCGACTCAGTCTCAACTATATCATCTGAGACGCACCCTGTCCGCTCCGCCCACGCCTTCCGACTCGCCATATCACTCGGGGCACACCTGCCCGAAGCGCCCGAGGAAGATCGTGAGGTCCTGCGTGTTCACCGCGCCGTCGCCGTTGAGGTCGCCCAGGAAGCCGGGATCGACGAAGAGGGCGAAGCTCCCGAGGAAAATCACGAGGTCGGCGGTGTCGCGTGTGCCGTCGAAGTTGAGGTCGCCGGGGCAGGGAGGTGTGAACTGGTGGGTGTGCTCGGGCATCTGCGGCACGGTCATGGTCGTCATTGCTTCGCCAACGGCGGTACCGAGCGCCAGCCCCGTATAGGCCCCCACGGGGACGCGGCCGCGCAGGTCGGGCAGAGCGAAGGTGTTCACGCCGTCGCCACCGAAGCGGTTGCCGATGACGGCGCTCAGCGTCGGGTACGAAGCGACGGCGAGGAGGCGACCGTCGCAGGGCAGTGTGCCCTGTGGGGCGAAGGTCCCGGCGACGGTGAGCACCTCGCCGACGTACACAAAGAGATCATCGAAATTGACCGACGGGTACACGCCATCGACCACGATGCTGTAGTTGACGTCGAGCGTGGGCTGCTGGTTGTCGAAGGGCTGGCCGCCGCCCGAGGTCAGTGACGGGCCGAAGGTGCCCAGGTCGTGCGCGTGCGGCGGGAGTTGGGACTCGTTGAGGGCGAGGAAGTCACTCCCGCGTTTGACGCCGACCTGGAACGCGGCCCCGACGACGCTGACCGGCGTACGCCCGAGCAGGTCTGGCAGGGCGAAGTGGAAGTTGCCGCTGCCGCCGAACTGGAACCCCAGCAGCGAGAAGAGTGCACCGTGCAGCGAGGTGCTGAGCAGCTTGCCGTCGCACACATCGAACGACCCGGCGGTGGGTGCCGCGGCGTGCAGGAACAGCTGGCCGTAGTACGGGAGCGAGGGGCACCCCGGCAGCGAGCCGCGCTCGCTGGGCTCCGCGTGCGAGGTCTCGCCGGCGTCCAGCAGCGGGCGGGTGGGGAAGATGCCGCTCAGCGCCACGCTGTAGCGCAGGCCGAGCGATGCGTGCCGGTTGTCGAAGGGCAGCGGCGCCGGGCTGCCAGCGGGCGAGGTGAGTCCGCCGAAGGGTTTGGTGTGCGCGTGCTGGGGAAGGTGCGCCGCGTTGAGGGAGATTGAGTCATTTCCGAACTGCTGCGCGACGCTCACCGGCTGAAGCCCCGCGCCTTGACCTGTGCCCACGGGGGTGCGCCCGCGAAGGTCGGGGAGGTTGAAGGTGGTGACGCCGTCGCCGCCGTAGGTGGTGCCGAGTTGCAGGAACAGGAACTCGTTCTCGCTCCGCGCGAGAGCGCGGCCGTCGCAGGCGTCCCAATCTTCAGGCAGCGGGAAGGCGAACATACGGACGCTGACGCCCGTCCCGAAGACGCCGAAGCGCGAGACCGCGAAGTTGAGCGCGACGCCGGGGGCACGGTTGTCGATGGGTGCCCCGGCCCCGGCGGGTGACGAGGTCGCGCCCGAAGCCGAGCCGGAGACGCATGCCAGCGCTGCGGCCGTAGCAAGAGCCAACGACGCACCAAAGCGACCAAGTCCAAATCGGGGAGTCCGCATGACCAATCTCCAGGAGGCGGCGTCGAACGCCGACAGGGCTGACCAAAGCCACCCATCGCGGCAACGAAACGCGGGGCGGGCTTGGCCGGGTTCACCTGTGCGTGCGGAAACGGGGCGGGCGTCGGCGGGATTCCGATGCGACATCCGAGCCCCCCTTCACGGGGCGGATCAATGCGTGTCGGTCCGGGAATCACCCGGACGATCCCGCCGAACCGGGCAGGTCCTTCTTCGAGCGCTCCACCAGCCGATCAAAGTCGCTGGACGGTTCCCGTGCTTCCCGTTCCAGTCGCGCCTGCCTGAACTTCTCGTACTCCCGGCCGGCGTGTTCCTCAGCCAACTCCCGAGACACGCTCCCAGCGTCTCCCAGCACTTCGCGGTCGTTGAAGCGAAGGAACGCGTCCAACTTCGCCGCCCACGCCGACATCGGCATCGGGACCATCCGCCTGGCTTGATCCTCGGCGTAATCGAGGTACATGGTGACGATCCGGTTCAGAGCCGTGATCTCGTCCTGCGTGAGGTAGTTCTTCGCGACGGCGGCGTCATCGCGCCGGATCGGGCCCCCGGGGGCATTCTTCCATGTCGTCAGCCCCAGGTTGGGCTTCGCTGCATCCGCACGCTTGATGACCACCTCCGCTGCCGTCTGGCCGTGGACGGCCCCGTGGAGTTTGTTCTGCACGGCGGCAAAGAAAGTCTGGGTCTGCTCGGCGTTCGGGTCGTAGTCAATGCTCGTGGCGTAGATGTCGGTGATCTTCTGGTAGAACCGCCTCTCGCTGGCGCGGATGTCGCGCACCCGCTCCAGCAGCTCATCGAAATAGTCCGCACCGGGGAGAGTCCGCACCTCTTTGAGGCGGTCATCATCGAGGACAAAGCCCTTCCCGAGGTACTCGCTGAGCGTCGTTGTGGCCCACTGACGGAACTGCGTCCCCCGCTGCGACCGCACTCGATAGCCCACGGCCAGGATCATCTCGAGGGAATAGTGCGAGACAGAACGCTCCACGCGGCGCGAACCCTCGTTCTGAACTGTCAAGTATTCCTTGACAGTTGCAGACTCTTCCAACTCCCCGTCGTCGAGCACGTTCCGAATGTGCAGGCTGATGTTCTGCTTGGTGGTCTGGAACAACTCCGCCATCTGTGCCTGCGTCAGCCACGCCGAGCGGCCCTGCAGACGCACCGCGAGGCGGCTCGAGCCGTCGCCCAGCGGGTACATGATGAACGCGGGAGGGGCAGGTTCCACAACCCGATCATACACCAAACCATTATTCGCAGATTGCGCCGCACGGTTTCACACCCCCGTCGACCCAAACCCCCCGCCGCCGCGCGCCGTGGGCGAGAGCGATTCCACCTCCACCACCACCCCGCGGCACACCGGCGCGATGACGAGTTGGGCGATCCGCATCCCCGGCTCAACGGTGAACGCCTGCTTCCCGAGGTTGATGAGGGCCACCATCATCTCGCCGCGGTAGTCGGCGTCGACAGTGCCCGGCGCGTTGGGCACCGTGACGCCGAACTTTGTCGCCAGCCCGGAGCGCGGACGCACCTGCCCTTCAAACCCCGGCGGGATCGCCATAGCAAACCCAAGCGGCACCACCCGGATCTCGCCCGGCGGGATCTCAACCGCGACGCCCTCGGGGGGGCAAGCGGAAAGGTCCATGCCCGCCGCGAGGTCGGTTTGGTACTTGGGGATCACCGCGCCGGGTCGGAGGCGCTTGAATTGGAGAGTGACGGGGTCGGCGCGGGTCATCGGCGAACGATACCGGGGAGGAGCGTGATCCGGTTCGACGCTGTGCCACGGGCTTCTCGATCCCTTCCGAGGGAGCGAGATGCCCGTGCCAACTACCCGAGTCTCTACGAAAACAGCACGGGCATCGCCTCGGAAGGCGAAGCCCGTGGCACGCGTTCCATTTTGTTCGCTCACGCCGCGGCGGTCTCGCGCTGCAGCATGTTGCCGGTGATCCGCACCTCGACTTCGCAGCCGGGCTTGGCGTGCGAAGACTCCACGGCCTCATCAAGTTCGGCCAGCAGACGCTTCGTGCTGCTGATCGCCTCATCCAATGAGGACTTGCCCGTGACCTGCTTCATCGCGTCGGGGCGGCGGAGCTTGGCGAGCTGGGCGTCGCACTCGGCCTTCGCCGCGAGGAGGCTGGCGAGAACCGCCTGAGCTTTGGCCCGCACATCCTCTTGAAGGGCGCTGACCGCGCTTCCGTTCGAAAGGGTCGAGGGGCACTGGGTGAGTCTCATTCGATCGTTCCTTGAGCACCGGCATGATCGGCGGAGAGAGAAATCCGAGAGAAGCCGATCCGGGGTACCGGGCGGGAGGTCGGTGGGCTACGGCGTTCGTCAAGAACGCGCAAGGATTGTCCCACTGACGAGCATCGGCATCAAGCCGCCGCCGGGTGGACCACCTGAACAGGGGATTTCACAAGGTTATGCGACCTTGTCTGGTCCAGTTCGGGGACATGCTGGTGCAGAGCAGCCAGAACCGCGGCGCGGTCGTGCGAGTGGCGCACACCGGATAGGTCGGCGATCATGGCGGTGATCTCGTGCCGGTCGACGGGGTCGCCCGACCAGGCGCGGACGCCGTCGACGGGCGTCGGGACGAGTTCCTCGGCGTCGTACGCGAGCTCTTCGTAGAGCTTCTCGCCGGGG
>CAYZFW010000060.1:0-9652 GCA_964477615.1 uncultured Phycisphaeraceae bacterium
GCTAGCGCCAGGAGGCACACCATCATGATCCGTACCAGCCACCGCCCCATGAACGCCCACGCCGCGGCCGGACTCGCCGCCACCGTGACACTCGCGCTCTCGGGCACAGCGAACGCCGGGATGATCTACATCAACTCGACGCAGGCCCAGGTCTCTTCGGTGAACTCCACTGTGGCGCAGGCCAAGTACCGCCTCTCGAACACCAACTTCGATCAGTCGCTCGACCGCGGCACCGGCACCACCAGCGGCAACTTCATCTCCGCGAACCTCGGCAACAACGCACAACTCTCGACGCGGACCTACGAGTTCGCGCTGGAGAACCGCCCGGGCGAGGGACTCGTCTTTACCCTCACGAACCAGACGGGGCTCGCCTCAAGCGTGCTCTCCTGGGGTACGTTCGCCACCACCACGGGCGGGACCAGCACGCCCACCATCAAGGGCATCGCGCCGCCCTCGACCTTCAACTCGCTGCTGTTTGAGGCAAAGTCAACGCGCGCAGGGTCCTCGCTGAGCTTCAGCGGGCTCACCTTCACCAGCCCGACGCTCTCGCTGGCCGACGGCGCGTTCCTCGCCGCCACGATCAACCCCAGTGTGGGCGGCAGCGGCGAATCCCCCGGAACCTTCACCCAGCGCCTGGTCGGCAACGCCAATCTCGCGTCCCACGCCTTCACCTTCCGCGGCCTTATCTCCGCCTCGCGCGATTCCACTTCGAGCGGCGACGAGAACCTGAAGTTCACGGCGTACGCGCAGAAAGTCACCGTCGCGTTCGTCCCCGCGGCCGGCCCCGCGGGCCTCGCTGCGTGCCTGGGGCTCATCGCGCTGCGACGCCGCCGCTGACACACCCGCGTTCGAACGGTACGCCGTGGCACCGAAGTCCATTCCAGTGGATTTCGGTGCGGCGCGCTCCGCCCTGAGTCTCTATCTTCCCTTCCCGCGCTTGCCTGAAACCGTCCCCGGCGCACCGGGCCGCTTCTGCGGGCGGGCGGGCTTGCCGGTCTCGTCGAGGTCGGAGCGTTTGACCTTCGAACCGCCGGTGGCCGCCTTGCTTTCCTTGAGCGTCTTGATCTGATCGCGAAGGGCCGCGGCCTTCTCGAACTCCAGCCCCTGGGCCGCCTCGAGCATCTCGTCGTTGAGCTGTGCGAGCAGTTCATCGGCGGTGAACTCCGGCTCGGCGGCCTTGAACGCCGCGCGTGCCGTCTGGCGCGCTTTAAGCTCGGACTCGATCCCGCGCCGGATCGCCTTGCGGATGGTCTCGGGGGTGATGCCGTGCTCGGCGTTGTACGCCCGCTGTTTCGCCCGACGGCGCTCCGTCTCGCCCATGGCCGTCTGCATCGCCGGCGTCATGCTGTCGGCATAGAGGATGACCTTGCCATCAACGTTCCGGGCCGCACGCCCGATCGTCTGGATGAGGCTCGTCGGGCTGCGGAGGAACCCCTCCTTGTCGGCGTCGAGGATGCACACCAGCGACACCTCCGGCAAATCCAGCCCTTCGCGCAGCAGGTTGACACCCACCAGCACGTCGAACTCGCCCTCGCGCAGACCCCGCAGGATCTCCAGACGGTCGAGGGTCTCGATGTCCGAGTGCAGGTAGCGCACCTTGACGCCGTGCTCGTCGAGGTAACTCGTGAGCTGCTCGCAGAGTCGCTTCGTGAGAGCGGTGATGAGCACACGCTCTTTCTTCTCGATCCGGGCGCGGCACTCGCTCAGCAGGTCGGGCACCTGCCCCTCCGCCGGGCGGACGATCACCTCCGGATCGAGCAGACCCGTCGGGCGGATCACCTGCTCGGCGACTTCGCCGCCGACACGCTCAAGCTCGTACGGCCCGGGCGTCGCGCTCACAAACACCAGACGCGGCACGCTCGCCTCGAACTCCTCGAACTTCAGCGGGCGGTTGTCCAGCGCACTGGGCAGGCGGAACCCGTGGTCCACCAGCACACGCTTGCGCTGCTGGTCGCCGTTGTACATGGCCCGGATCTGGGGCGTCGTCACGTGGCTTTCGTCGATGAACATCAGCCAATCGCCGCAGGACTTTGTGCCACTGGCCTGTCCCCGGGTCAGTGCCTCCCCACTCTCCGAACCCGATCCCGGAGCACTGACCCGCGGACGGGTCAGTGGCACGGTGCCGTCTTGGTCCGGCAGCGCCGGCCAGTTGCTCGAAGCAACACGGAAATAGTCCAGCAGCGTGCTGGGCTTCTCCCCCGGCTTGCGCCCGTCGAAGAAGCGTGAGTAGTTCTCGATGCCGTTGCAGAACCCCACTTCCTCGATCATCTCGAGGTCGTACTTCGTGCGCCCCAGCAGGCGCTGGGCCTCCAGCAGTTTTCCCTCCTGGCGGAACTTCGTCACCTGGGCATCGAGTTCCTCGCGGATGTCGGCCAGAATCCGCTGCAGCGAGTCCTCCGGCATCACGTAGTGAACCGCCGGGAAGATGAAGAACATCGTCTCTTCCGCCAGCACCTCGCCGCTGAGGGGGTTGATGAGCGCCAGGCTCTCGATGTCGTCGCCGAAGAGTTCGACGCGCACGGCGTACTGCTCGTACGCGGGCCACACCTCGATCACGTCGCCCCGGGCCCGGAACGTCCCGCGCTTGAAGTCCACCTCGGCCCGCTTGTACTGCATCGCGCTGAGGGCGAGCATGAAGTGCCTGCGGTCGAGCACGGCCCCCTTGGCGAGCGTGTACACACGCTCTTGGTACGCCTCGGGGTTGCCCAGGCCGAAGATGCACGACACACTCGCGACCACGATCGCGTCGGGGCGCCCCAGCACGCTGCTGGTCGCCGCGAGCCGAAGACGGTCAAGGTCGTCGTTGCGCGACGAGTCTTTCTCGATGTAGATGTCCCGCGCCGGGATGTACGCCTCGGGCTGGTAGTAGTCGTAGTACGACACGAAGTACGACACGGCGTTGTTCGGGAAGAGTTCCCGCATCTCTTCGTACAACTGCGCGGCCAGCGTCTTGTTATGGCTCAGGGTGAGCGTGGGCCGCTGCATCCGCTCGATCACGCACGCCATGGTGAACGTCTTGCCCGTGCCCGTGGCCCCGAGCAGGCACGAGGCATCCGCCCCGGAGCGGAGCCGGGCGACGAGCGTCTCGATGGCCTGCGGCTGGTCGCCGGTGGGCTTGTGCGGGCTGACGAGTTGGAACCGGCCGTCGCGCATGGCGGCAAGGCTAGGCGGGCTTTGAGACCGCCCCTAGTCCGCGCGCCCTGCCTGACGCTGCATCACGGGCACGACTGCCCAAACGACCCGAGGAAAATCGTCAGGTCGATGGTGTTCACGAGCCCGTCGTTGTTCAGGTCGGGCACCGCGCCGGGGGTGACGGTGGTGCCGAAGCCGCCCAAGAGGGCCGTGAGGTCCGAGGTGGTCACCGCGCCGTCGAGGTCGTAGTCGCCCTGCAGACGATCCGAGTTGAACGCGATGGGTGAGTACCGCGTCTGGCGGATCAGCGTCGTGCCCACGAGTTCCTGCGACACCAGCGTCAGCGTGTGCGCCCCGGCTGGCAGGTTCGTGATCGTCATCGAGAACAGCCCGCGGTCGACGTTGAACGCCTGGTTGGACGCGTTCAGCGTGGGCAGCGGCGAGCCGATCGGCAGGTCGACGATGTAGTAAACGTTGCTCGCCGTGAGGTCCGGGTTGCGGATGGTGACTGTGGCGTCGCCGAAGAAGCAGTCGGCGGTGAAGGGGTCGACGTCGAGCGTCGGGGCGACGCGGTCAACGTAAATGGCGTCGCGCCACTCGGAATAGATCGGGCTGGTGCCGCCGGTCCGCTGGCGGAACGAGATGACCGAGAGGTAGTTCATGCCCTCGGGCAGCGTCGAGGTGTCGACGACCTGCTGGTACAGACCCGTCCCGCCACCGATGCGAGGGCTGCGGGCGGTGACGAAGTTCTCGTAGCCGGTGAACTCGCCGATGGGCTCGCCGGCCGAGGTGCCGTTGGTGCCGGGGTTGCTGCCGTAGAACCCGCGGTTGAAGCGGTAGATGGCGTTGTCGTCGAGCGCCCCTTCGGTGGGGTCGTTCTGCGTCTGCAGCTGCACGGTGAACGAGTTGCCCGAAACCACGTTCACCGGGTTCACGCGCCGGCGCGAGGGCGGGACCGTGATACCGTCCGGCGGCACGGTGCTCGTCAGCCCGCTGGAGATCGAGTACGTGCCGGGGGGCGTCACCTGCGCGTAGATGACGTACCCGCGGTTGTGTTCCACGCCGTTGACGTTGCGGTTCCGCGGCACGCGGATGGTCACGTTGCCGCCCGCCGCGACCGTCACCGTGTCGAAGATGTCGTTGTTGGGATCGACGGTGGGGTCGGTGGCGTTGCCGCTGAGTTCCACCAGGCGCGTGCCCGCGGGGTAACGCGTCACGAAGGTGCGCTGGTCGAAGCCGTTGCTATAGGTATCGCTGGCGCCGCAGATGATGTTGGTCAAACCACCGGAGTGCCGCTCGAAGCAGATCACATCCGCCTCGAGCACCTTCACGTCCCACGCGCCGCGGCAGTAGCGGTTGTGCAGCTGCACCAGGCGGGTGAGGGTCGTGTTCGTGCCGTCGAGGTCGCGGTCGAGGCCCAGAGCCTCGGGGCTGCCCTCGCGCGGCCAGAAGCCACTGGTGCGCGTCAGGAAGCCGCGGGCGTTGTGGTACACCTTCGGCAGCCCGGTGCGCATGAGCAGGTACGCGAACTCGGGCCACGCGGCCTTGTCCGCCGCGGGCAGTCCGGGCAGCGCCGAGCCGTTGCCATTGCTGCCGTTGTCGTGGCTGTAGACGTGGTTCACGCCGAGCGAGCCGTTGTTGTCGAAGTCGTCGGCGTTGTCGAGGTGGGCCCCCAGCACGCTGTTCCATGAGAACAGGCCGCGCTGGTTCACCATGTCACGCAGGGCGCCGGCGCCCTGGAGGTCGAGCGCGTCGCGGTTGCCGAAGGAGTATCCGCTCCGCAGGTTGCCCTTGCGGATGTAGAAGTTCCACACCTGGTCGTTGCCCGCGACGTTCTCGCCGAACGAGAACGGCGTCACCTTCGATCCGTCCGGCGCGGTGCGGCGCTGGAACAGCACGCTATCGATGTACTGATCCCAGAAGAACGGCGGGATGTGCTTGCTCGCGTCCCAGCGGAAGCCGTCCACCTTGTACACGTCCATCATGTACTGCGTCCACCGCATGAGCAGCCCGGTGGCGTTCTCCATCACCGGGTCGCCCGCTGCGGGCTCAGCCAGGTTGTAGGGCTTGAACGAGAAGCTCTGCGCCGAGGTGCTGCTGGTGGGGAACCCGCAGCACGCCGGGCGGCTGACCCCGGGGTTCGAGACGTTCTGCGTCGTGAGCGCCTGGTCGGGGTAGTACTGGGTGTTGTCGGGGTTCGGCTGGTTGCGCACGCCGCCCGGGGGGATGTTCACGCCGCCCGGCGGTGGCGTCACGCTCGCGGGCTGGCGGATGTACTGGTTGTTCGATTCGTGGGCGATATCGATGAGCGCGACGAGGTCGCCGTTCCACAGGTTGTAGTTGGCCCCGCCGGGGTTCTCCGATTGCTGAGACCCGTTGTGGAAATCGCCCCAGTTGCTGCCGGTGTTCAGCGGCGCCGGCCCCGGCCCAAGCCAGAACCCGGGGTACCCGCCCTCGTTGTAGAACGAGAGACTCCCGTTGCGCCCGGAATTGTGATTCAGGATGGCATCGATGTACACCTGCCCGCCGGCGCGCTGGAAGTGCTCGACCATCGCCTTGAACTGTTCGGAGGTGCCGTAGAGCGTCTTGCTCGCGGGCGTGCCGAGATCGAAGCGGTCGAAGACGTCGTAGCCGGGGCTGGTGGGGTCGGCGGCCTTCGACACCGGCGGCAGCCACACGCCTGTATAGCCCGCAATGAAAAAGTCCGGCATGCGGTACTCGATGCTCGTCCACGGCGCCTCGAACCACTGCAGGATCACCGTGCTCGCCTGCGCCGACGCCGAGCGCGAAGCGCCGAGCCCGCCGGCCATCGCGGCCAAGGCCAGAAGCCCCATCGAAGAGCGACACACAGGGCGGTCATGGCGGCGGGTCTGCATGGTCATGAACTCTCTCCGGGAGGACAAAGGGCAAGGGCTTCGCACCGAGACAAATCGAACCAAACGAACGCTCCGAACGAAGCCGCCACGCTCGCGTGGCGGATCGAGGGCCAACGAGACCAAAGGAGGAAACGAGCACCCCGTCCCCACTGGACTGGCCCGAGGGAATCCTGACACAGGATCGGCACGGAGTAAACCGTTTTACGTCCCTTTTCTTGCACGTCCCACAAGTAGTCGGAAACCTACCGTCAGTAAAACGCTTTACTGTCCATCTGGGTGTCCTGTCCTCCCCAAGGTCAAGACACCTCGGACCGCCTCCTCCCACCCTCCGCCTGCAACTTCTCGGGCATTCACCGGCATGATGGTGGCCCTCCCCAATCGATGCCCTGATCCACCCCGGACCCTCACCCGCCATGAGCAAGCCCACGCCGTTCGTCCGCCTCCTCGCCGCGATCACCCTCTTCAGCGCCATCGGCACGGCGTGCCACGCCGAGGGGGCCGCGGCGCTCGCGCAAGGCGAAACGCCCGCGCCAACCGCCCCAGCCCCCGCCCCGGCCACCGGGCGCGCCGCGCTCCGCGCATCACCCACCATCTGGACCAAGCACACCACCGAGCCCTACCGCGGCAAGCAGGACGACATCTTCTTCATCAACCCAGCCACCGGCTGGTACGTCAACGGCGGCGGCAAGATCTTCAAAACGACCGACACCGGCCAGACCTGGACCATGCAGGTCGAAAAGAAGGGCACCTACTTCCGCTGCATCGCCTTCATTGACGAGAACACCGGCTTCGCCGGCAACATCGGCCCCGGCTACTTCCCCGGCGTCACCGACACCGTCCCCCTCTACCAAACCGCCGACGGCGGGGCGAACTGGACCCCAGTCGCCACCATCGAGGGAGAACCGATCGTCGGCCTGTGTGCCCTCGAAGTCGTCAAGGTCCCCTTCATCAACGCCGGCAACCTCGATCACAAGACCCGCATCGTCGGCGTCGGGCGCGTGGGAGGCCCGGTCGCCGGGATCGTCTCGGACGACCTCGGCAAGACCTGGCAACGTATGACCCTCCCCGAGTCGTGCGCCATGGCCTTCGATGTCCACTTCTTCGACGAAAAGCACGGCGTCGTCGCCGGGGCCACCAGCGCAGACGTTCAGGAATCCAACCCCCTCATCCTCACCACGAGCGACGGCGGCAAGACCTGGACCGAAACCTACCGAGGCACCCGCCCCTTCGAACTCACCTGGAAAATCTCCTTCCCCACCAAGCAGACCGGCTACGTCACCATCCAGTCGTACAACCCCGACAAAACCGCCTCGCAGCGCTTCATCGCCAAGACCACCGACGGCGGCAAGACCTGGGCCGAGATCCCGCTGGTCGACGACCACGCAGTCCGCCAGTTCGGCATCGCTTTCATCGACGAGAACCGCGGCTGGGTGGGCGCGATGCCGGGAGGATTCGAGACCACCGACGGCGGGAAGACGTGGATGCGGGCGGAGATCGGGAATGCCGTGAACAAGATTCGTGTGCTGAAGACGGATGACGTGACTTGGCTGCACGCGGTGGGGGTGAACGTGCATTCGCTGGAGATCAAGCCGTGATGTGCCACGAAGGGCGGTCCGCCGCGCGTTGTGCTCTTCGCAGCGTTCATCTCCGAATCGCCCGCCGCCTCATCACCTCGACGGTGTGCAACTCAACCTCGATGCGCGCCCGCGTTGCCCGCATCACCCACCACATCCAAACACGGACCATCCACGCCGGCGTCCATCGCGCCGTCCACTTCCCCGTCGCGCTCACACGAAGGCGCGATCTATACGGCCCGTCGGCCTCAACCTCATACCGACACACATGCGGAAAGCCGACGCGCACGCCCCGGCGTGAAAGATCACTCACGGCGTACCCCCGCCCCTCGCGCCACCACAGCACCTTGGACACTCGGTCGATCTCGATGCCAAAGAGTCTGTGCCGGATCGTCAGCCTCGTGCCCTTCGGGTTTGCCGCGTTGCTCGGCGCGATGGCTCGACGACCGAACTCGCGAACGTCACTGTGCAGCGGATCAAGCGTGAGAAACCGGCGAAAATCCCTCATCTGTCCCCAAACGGCGCTCGCGGGCATGTCGAGGCTGATGACCTCCTCCGCGTGAACATGGCCGCCTCTCGAAAGACGAACACTCATGGGGAAACTCCCGCCACGGCCGAACCAGTGCCAAAGCCCTCGGCTTCGCGGCGCATCCCCTCCAGCACATGCCCGTGCAATGTGCGGACCGCATACCGCTCGAATGGTCGCCACGCCCAACGCGGCGTAAGCAGCGGTTCGTAGGTGGTGCTGAGCGTGACGCGGGTCCGGTCGTCGCCGACAGGCTCAAACTCGAACGCCCCGGACCTGAGACGCACGTCATGCTCGTACCCGATCTGTTGACCGATCACCTCGAATGCCAGAGTCTCGCCGGGCTTCGCAACCGTGGTTCGCTTCGACAGATAGCCCTTGTTGTAGATGCACGTCTTGACATCCCCCACACGGTCGGAACGCCCCTGCGCCAGCAGCGGACGGGCTAGTCCGATGCGGAGAATCAGAGGCGGCTGGTGCGTCACTTCCTCGTAATACATGATCGAACGCCACGTGGCGTCGGTGCCCGCACGGATCGTTGCGCCCGTGCGGACCGTCTCGGTGGACATCGGCGCGGAGCGACCGCCCGAAACGATGACGACGAACGTGACGGCGAGAATGCCCAGCGTCGGTAGCCACGACGCCTGCCGGTATCCGTACCGTTTGAGAGCGCCGCGCAGCGCCATCCCCAGCAGCACGCCGAACATAATCGGGAAGAGCATGATGACGATCAGGACCAAAAAGCAGAACACGCCACCGATGCCCCCCATCGTCATCCCTGCCGCGAGCAAGATCACCGCGAGCACGAGCCCCACCACCGTCATTACCCTGCCCAGTCCGGCGGAGCGCCCTCGATACCCGATCTGCGCCCCGGCGCAAATCGGCGGTGCGATCCACAACGCCGAGTTCCAACTCTTGAACATGAAGACGCAGATGCCGAAGACCAGCAGCGTCTGCAGCACCGAAAGGACGACCACCGGCATCCAGAACGCCAGCGGCATGAATGGCGGGCGGCGCGTGAAACTGCGCTCATCTGTCAGGTCATACTCGCACCCGCACTCCGGGCACTGCCCCGCCTGCGCAAGCCCCTGGAGCGTGTAGAAGCACTTGATGCATCGCGCCGCGTCACGGAGCGCCTTTCCGCATTCGGGGCACACCTCGTGCCCCTCCAGTCCGGCCATGTCGTAGGAGCAATGCGGGCAGCGAACCGGGCCTCGGCGGTTCTCTTTCCACGCACGATACTGCGCATCCATCGAGAATCCTCCCCGCAATTGGAAACGCAGTCGGATGGTCCGATCACACCAGCAGCGTCGCCGGAGCCTCAAGGTACTGCTTCACCGTCTGCAGGAACGCCGCGGCCATGGCGCCGTCGACGACGCGGTGGTCACTGCTCATGGTCATCTGCATCTCGTGGCCGATGACGATCTGATCGCCCCCGGGGCCGGAGCGGACCACCGGCTTCTTCACCGCCGCGCCCACCGCGAGGATCGCGGCGTTGGGCGGGTTGATGATGGCGGTGAAGTGCTCGACGCCGAACATGCCGA
>CAYZFW010000061.1:0-9611 GCA_964477615.1 uncultured Phycisphaeraceae bacterium
GTGCATGAATTGAGTGTAGGGGTGGGGTGGGATTGGGGTTCAATGCTCAAATCTCAAATCTCAAAGCTCAAAGCACAGAGCACACAGCACAGAGCACAGATTTGGAGTTGTGGGTCGGTTCGTGTGAGTTGAAGTTGGTGTTTGGTGGTTTGGATGGTGTTGGCTTTGTTGTGCGGCTTGGGCACTGCTGTCGGCGGGACGCCGCCAGCAGTGGCACGGCGCGGTTAGACGACTGGGGTGACGGGGGGTTGGCCGTTGAGGACGGATCTGATGTTGGCGGCGCAGAGGGCGGACATGGCGGCGCGGGAAGAGGTGCTGGCGCTGCCGTAGTGTGGGGTGAGGACGACGTTGTCGAGTTCGGCGAGGCCGGGGGTGAGTTTGGGCTCGCGCTCGAGGACATCGAGGCCGGCGGCGAACAGGCGGTTGTGTTTGAGGGCTTCGACGAGCGCGGCTTCGTCGATGAGGGGGCCGCGGCCGGTGTTGACGAGGATGGCGGTTGGCTTCATCAGTGCGAGGCGGCGGGCGTCGATGATGTGGCGTGTGGCGGGCGAGAGCGGAACATGCAGGCTGACGAAATCAGCTTGCGCGAGGCCTTCGTCGAGATCGACGCGGCGGGCGCAGAGGGGGGCGTGCTCGAAGTTGGGCTTTGGGTGGCGGGCGGTGTAGAGGACCTTCATGCCCCAGCCGAGGGTGCGGAGGGCGGTGGCGAGGCCGATTCGTCCGGCGCCGACGATGAGGAGCGTGCGGCCTGCGAGGGGCTGGCCGATCCATTCGTTGGGGCCGAGGATGCCGTGGCGTTCCCACGCGCCGGTGCGGGCGAAGCGGTCGGCGGCGCCGAGCTTTCGGGCAGCGGCGAGCATGAGCATCACGGCGACGTCGGCGGTGCCCTCGGTGACGGCGTCGGGGGTGTTGCTCACTCGGATGTTGCGTTCGCGGCAGGCTTCGAGGTCGATGTTGTCGTAGCCCACGGCGAAGTTGGCGACGATCTTCAACGGGTGGCCGATGGCGTCGAGGACGTGGGCGTCGACGCGGTCGTTGACCCAGGTGACAATGGCCGCGGCGCCTTTGGCGAAGTTGATGAGGGCGTCCTTGTCGGGGTAGCCGTGCTCGGGGCCGAAGCGGACGTCGGCGTGGGGGATGTTGAACTCGCCGGGGAGGGGGCGGGTGACGCAGACGATGGGGCGGTGGGCCAGGGTCATGGGTGATTGTTGACTACGATGGAGCCAGAGGCCACACCCGCAGGTTGATTCAGAAGAACAGGAGTTGCCATGACGAAGAGCAGCAGCAGCACGATGGTTCGGACTTCTCGCACGCCGTATTTGATGGGGATCGTGACGGGGGCGTCTTTGGCGCTCGCGGCGTTCACCATGATGGGGCAGGGGTACAGCCGCCCGAACGATGCGAAGGCACCGGCGGGGGCGACGCCGGCACCGGCTGCCGCGGCGGCTCCGGCGGAGATGGATGTGTTTTTCGCCACGGCGGGGAACACCGCCAACACCTCCGCCCGCCTGTGGAAGAAGCCCGCCGGGCTGAACACGCTTGAGTACATCGGTGAGTTCCAGGCGGCCGGCAAGGGCGGGCGGTGAGTGAACGCCGCGGTTGAGGGTTCTCATGCACGGCGCGATCGAAACGGAGTTCGGTGGCGAGCGGCTTGTGCTGCTGCCCGGTCGCGCGGCGTGGTGGGGGCGCGAGCGGACGGTGTTCATCGCGGACACGCACTTCGGGAAGGCGGCGGCGTTTCGGCGTGCCGGGCTGCCGGTGCCGGAGACGGTGACGGGCGCGGATGTTGACGCGCTGTCGGGGCTGGTGTGGGGGCTCGGGGCGCAGCGGCTGGCGATCCTGGGGGATTTCTTTCATGCGCCCTCGGGGCGCGTGGCGGTGATGGAGGGGTGCATCGGGGCGTGGCGCGCGGTGCACGCGGGCGTGGAGGTGGTGCTGGTGCGGGGGAATCACGATGTGGGGTCGGGGGACCCGCCCGTGGAGTGGGGGTTTGTGTGCGTGGAGCCGGGAGAGCGGCTGGGTCCGTTTGTGCTGGCGCACACGCCTGAGGAGGCGGCGGGCTTTGGTGGGGCGGCGCTGTGCGGGCACGTTCACCCCGGGGTGGTGATGAAGGGCGACACCGGGGCGGCGCGGCTGCGCTGCTTTCACGAGCGTGGCGGCGTGATGACGCTGCCGGCGTTCGGGCGCTTCACGGGGATGGGGACGGTGTATCCCCGGCGCGGGGACGGGGTGTTTGTGATTGTGGATGGGGAAGTGGTGGATGTGTCGCCGCGGGGGGCGAAGGGGACTGGCGGCGGGGAGAAGGCGCGGTACGATTGGGGCATGAAGACGGAGGCAAAGACCGGATGACCGGAAGCCCACCCCCCGCTGCTTCTGGTCTCTTGCTCGGTGCGTCGTCGCACGATCTTGGTCCTTCGCTCGAACCACAATTGAAAGAGGCTTGCAAGGGCGCGCTGCAGGATGTGCGCTGGTTCCGCACGGACTGGCAACGCGGGGGCGCGGCGACGGCGTATGCGAAGCATGTGACGGTCGGCGGCGAGGTGCTGGATGTGGTGGTGAAGTTGCCGGTGGGGCCGCGGGAGTACCGGTTTCTGACGGGGCTTGGGGAGACTGATGCGCCGACGCCGCGGGTGGTGTTCCACGGGCTCGAACTCGGCGGGTACGACTTTGCGTGGGTGGTGATGGAGCGGCTGCCGGGGAACCCGCTGTCGGCGTCGGTAAGCAAGCAGACGTTTCATCAGTTGACGGAGGCTGCGGCGCGGGTGCAGATGCGGGCGGGCGAGAAGTGGGCGCTGAGCGAGGCGGAGAACCCGTTCAACTGGACGTTCCTCTTGGACAAGGCGAAAGAGGCGATCCGGAACAATCACCCCAAGGAAGAGCACGAGTGGGCGGGGCTGATCCGGCATACGCACCGGGTGCTGCCGACGCTGGTCACGATGTGGAACGCGCGGGCGATCAACAGCTGGTGTCACGGCGACCTGCACGCGGGGAACGCGATGCTGCGCCCTGAGAACAGCCCGTGGGGGGCTGCGGGGACGATCCTGTTCGACATGGGCGAGGTGCACCCGGGGCACTGGGTTGAGGACGCGGTGTATCTGGAGCGGCAGTACTGGGGCAAGCCCGAGGTGCTCGACGGGGCCAAGCCGCTGTCGCTCCTAGCCAAGGCGCGGAAGGCGCTGGGGCTTGACTGCTCAGACGACTACGCGATGGTGGCGAACGTGCGGCGGCTTCTGATGGCTTCGGTCGCGCCGGCGTTCATGCACCGTGAAGGGAACCCGAAGTACCTGCACGCGGCGCGGGAGATCGCGGAGAGGCTGCTGATTATGTTGGGGAAGTAGGCATCAAGGCATCGAGGCATTGAGGCATCGCGACGCAATAGTTGGCGACGCGCGGGATGGCGTATCTGACTTGATGCCTTGGTGCCTCTTGCCTTGGTGCCTTGCTACAGTGGCTTCGCCGGTGGGAGGTCGAGGGCGTTCAGCATGATCTGGTGGATGTCCGGCAGGCGGGTGTAGTGGGGGATGGACTCGCTGCCTGGGCCGACGGCGGTGAGTTCGACGGGGTCGGAGGTGTGGTTGGGGCTGAGGAAGGCAATCGAAGTGTGGTTGGCGAGGACGGCGCCGACGGGGCCGTACCGCGCTCCCGCCAGCATGAAGCCGTCGGCGATGTCGCCTTTTTTCCAGCGGACGAGGAAATCGATCTCGGCTTTGTGGAGGGCGACGCCGGTGGCCTCGCGGATGAGGGCGTGGAGGAGGTCGGCGTCGATATTGACGCTCGGGCCGTGGGCCATGGGTTTGTCGCCGAACTCTGGGGGCTCGGGGTTGGCGAGGTCCACTTTGCCGGCGAGCTTGGATTCGATCCACTCGAAGGAGTGTCGGAAGTTGAGGGCTTTGAGGAGGCCCTTGACGCCGCGGGCACCGTAATCGGTGAGCCCGGGGTTGGCGGTGGCGTGGTCGGCGGTGATGATGACGAGGGTGTCGTCGCGGTGCTTGGCCCAATCGAGGACACAGCCGACGGCCTGATCGAAGGCGATCATGTCGTAGATGAGGCCGGCGGCGTCGTTGTAGTGGCCGCCGTGGTCGACGCGTCCGCCCTCGATCTGCATGACGAAGCCGCTCGCGGCGCCGAGGGCGGAGAGGCGGGCGATGGCGGCGCGTGAGAGCTCGGCGAGAGAGGGAACTGGAAGGTTGTCGGTGAGGCGGTCGATCTCGAAAGGCAGGTGGCTGCGTGCGAACGTGGCGAGGACGGGGCCTGTGCCCATCTCGCCCGGGGCGAATGCGTCGAAGGCGGAGCGGGTGGAGATGTGCTGGAAGGTGGGGTGGTTTTTGAGGAGGGAATCGGGGAAGAAGCGTGAGCCGCCGCCGAAGAGGAGATCTGGGGCGCGTTCGAGCATCTGGGCGGCGATGCGTTCCTCGTCGTCGCGGTTGGTGGGGATGTTGCAGAGGAAGCCGGCGGGCGTGGCGTGGGTGACGCGGGTGGAGGTGACGAGGCCGGTGGCTTTGCCGGCCTGCTTGGCGTGGGCGAGGATGGGTGTGGGGAAACGGCCGTCGGGGGTCATGCCGACGCGGCCGTTGTCGACGAGTTCGCCGATGCCCCAGGCGGTGCTGGCGGCGGAGGAGTCGGTGACGAATCCGTCGGCGGAGCGGGTGTCGACGAGGGCGCGGGTGATGGGGCCGAGGTTGCCGGCGTGGCCGAGGGTCATGAGGCCGACCCAGGCGGCGCGGCGGTCCTCCTTGAGTTGGAGGAGCATGTCGGCGAGGGCGAGGGTGCCGAGGCTCATGCCGTCGGCGACCATGAAGATGAGGTTCTTGGCGGTGCGTGGCCTTGGCGCGGCGGGGCGCTCGGCGCGTGCGATCGGGAGGCCGGCGAGCGCGGGGAGCGTCAGGCCGGCGGTGGAGGCGAGGAAGTTGCGGCGGGTGATAGGCACGGTGATGGAGATGTGGATAGCAGGCTGGAAGCCTGCTCCACCGGATCTAGAAACGATACGACAGGCGGCCCGCGATGTAGGCGGCGGGGTCTGTTTCGATTTCGTCAAGTTCTTCGTCGTCGTTGCGGAGTTCGAACTGCTGCCAGACGACGACGCCGCCTTCCAACGAAAGGGTGAGGCCGGCGGCGGGATTCCATTCGAGGCCGATGCCGACGGGGACGCGGGTGTCGTTGACGGCTCCGCCGCGGAGGGATTCGGGGAGGTTGTTGTCGGAGTCGTCGAGGCGGTACTGGTGGAAGTCGCCGCCGCCTCGGAGGAAGACGCTCCACTGTTCGGAGAGCTTGGAGGCGAGGGTGAGTCCGACGCCGGTGGTCTTGAGGGAGAGTGTCTCGGAGATCTGCCAGTCGATGACGACCAGGGGGAGGAAGCCGACGTTGTCTTCGAGGCGGGTGATGAAGCCGCCGCCGAGGGCGAGGGAGAAGTTGTCGCTGAAGCGGTAGCCGAGTCCGGCGGCGGCGGTGCCGAAGATGGCGTCGCCGATGTCGGCATCGTCGGCCCAGCCGGCGACGACGGAGCCGCGGGCGAGGGCGTACCACTGCTCATCGAAGGCGTAGATCGCGAGGAGGGAGAGGCCCGCCTCGTAGGTGTCTTCGAGTGGGCCGTCGTCGAGGTCGGTGTTGTTGAAGCGGAAGTCGTTGAAGTCGTAATTGGCGACGCCGCCGAAGAGGCCGATGGTGAGGCGGAGACGGTCGCCGATGGGGCCTGAGAAGTCGGCGGCGAAGTCGGTGCGGAGGACGGAGACGGAACCGGCGTCGTCGTCGAGATCGGCGCGGAAGGTGAAGGAGGGGGTGGTTTCGAGGGTGAGCGACCAGGGCTGGGCGGCGCGGTCGGTGGGCTCGGTTGACGCGGCGTCCTGCGCGGCGGCGACGGCGGGCCACGCCGCGGCGGCGCAGGCGAGGAGGGACTTGGTGACGGTGTGCATGCGGGGGTCTCGGTGGGTGGCGCTTGGAGGGTGGCGGGACGATAGCGGATCGATGCGGGGGGCGGGGTGGATGCAGGGAAGCGGACGGGTGGGTGAGCCTGCGTCTTGACCATCGAGTGATGGGACGGGTGGGGGAGCACTGCTGTCTCCGAATACGGAGCCAGCAGTGGCACGGGTTGAGTGGCGGGGAGGTGGAATTTCCGCGAAACTGGGGGTGGTGGAAGTGCCGAAGCGTCAACCTGTGTCGTCGCACGCCGTGTGGCCAACGGAGGGGACGTTGCCGTTGTCGGTGGCGATTGTGTGCAAGGACTCGAAGGCGACGATCGGGCGGACGATCCGGAGCGTGCGGGGGCTGGCGCGGGAGGTGGTGGTGCTGGATTCGGGGTCGACCGACGGGACGGTGCAGATGCTGCATCGGATGGGGATCAACGCGCAGCACCAGAACTGGCTGGGGTACATCGCGCAGAAGAACTGTGTGCTGGGGATGTGCCGGCAGGAGTGGGTGCTGTGCCTCGACAGCGATGAATCGCTGGAGCCGGACCTGCGGGCGGCGGTGGAGCGGGCGGTGCGCGCGGATGACCGCGGCGTCGGTGGGTACGAGATGAACCGCAAGGTGTTCTACAAGGGGGAGTGGCTGAACCACGCGTGGCAGCCGGAGTGGCGGCTGCGGCTGGTGCGCCGGGGACAGGCCAAGTGGGTCGGCTATGACCCGCACGATGAGCTTGTGCTGGACGGCGGGGGCGCGGGGCTGAAGGTGGCTCGGCTGGACGGCGTGATGCGGCATGACTCCATCGAGTCGATCGGGGATTTTCTGGCCAAGCAGTGTCGGCACGGGCGCACGGCGGCGGCGGCGCTGCACGCGCGGGGCAAGAAGGGGAGCGTGGTGTCGCTGCTGACCTCGCCGTTGGGCGCGTGGCTGAAGCAGATGGTGGGGCGGTCGGCGTGGCGGGATGGGTGGCGGGGCTGGGTGGCGGCGAGCGCGGCGGCGACGGCGGCGCTGGCGAAGCACGCGGCGCTGCTGGAGATTGAGCGGGCACCGCAAGAGCCTCCGGGGGCTGGGGCGGGGCATGAGTCGAAGTCAGGCCATGACACGGCCTCGCACTCTGGGGAGGGGTTGGCGTAGGTGCGGTTCGAGCACCCGTTTCACGGGCTTTCTTGGTTTTCGGCGGGAACCAGCGGCTGCGCCGCTGGCAACCATGGGTGGCCCGCTTCGCGGGCTGGTCATGACGTGGTGAGACCGAAGCGTTCTCGCGGGCTATTTGTGCGATCAGACTATTTGAAGAAATCGAGCACGAAGGCTTTGACGAGGAGGTCGCCGATGCTGACGAGGGCGGCGCCGGCGATGATGCCGGCGCAGATGGGCTCGTGGGTGTCGACCCAGAGTTTCTTGCCGGTGGAGTTCTTGCGGTGGGCGTATATCTTGTGCATGAACCAGAAGAACAGGGCGCCGCAGAACATCGCGAGGGTGGAGCCGGGGGGGACGACGACGCCCAGGCCGATGGCGAGTGGGACGAGGGGGAACTTGCCCTTGGTGAAGATCCGCGCGACCTCGAAGACGAACGCCACGACGCCGGCGATGACCATGGACCAGATGATGGACTCGGTGAGCAGGACGCCCTTGGTCTCGCTGCCGAAGATGCCGGTGACGAGGTCGCTGACGCCCTTCCACTGCACGGCGGCGGGGAAAGTCACCTGCTCGGTGACCATGTGCTCCTGGAGCGTCTTGCCCTCGGCGGCGGACTTCTCCCAGCCCTTGGTGAACAGGGCGTAAAAGAGCGGCGTGCTGGCGAGGCAGCCGGCGAAGATGCCGATCACGTGCCCGATCGCCTGCTGGCGCGGCTTGGCACCGAGCATGTAGCCGGGCTTGATGTCCATCAGGAGGTTGGACGAGTTGGTGGCGACCTCGGAGCACATGACGGCGGTCATGAGGTTCGTGGGCGGGTGCTTGGGGTCGAGGGCGCCGTAGGTGAACTGGGGAATCTTGGAGAGCGAGCCGCCGGGGGTGGTGCCGGTGAGGGCGGTGCTGCTGACGGCGATGAGGGCGAGGAGGCAGATGAGGGGGATGGCGGTTGCGCCGAAGATCCACGAGACGCCGAACCAGTCGTGGGCCATCCAGACGCCGACGGCGCCGACGATGGGGATGCCGGCCCATGAGACCCACAGCGGGAGTTCGATGTCGCGGAGGACGTCGGTGCCGGTGTCTTTCTTCTTGCCGAAGAAGCCGCGGAAGGCCTCGATGAAGACCTTCGGCTTGGCGAAGAGCGAGACCATGGCGGCGGTGACCATCATGGTGATGCCCCACCAGAGGGCCCATGAGTTCATGATGTGGGTGCGGCCGAAGAGCGCGTCGCCGGCTTCGATGGTGCCGGAGCGGGGCACGATCTGCTTGTAGGCGATCATGATGGGGACGATGACGGCGAAGTTCAGCACGGCGCCGAGCAGGAGGCTGCAGGCGGACTTGATGCCCATGAGCGCGCCCGCGCCGAACATGGCGAGGTCGGCCTCGGGGCGGAGGGCGAGTTGGCGGATGTCGACGCCCGAAAGGGTGGGGACCTGCACCCACCCCTTGGCGACCATCCAGTAGTACCACTCATCGAGGTAGTGGGAGAGGTGCCAGGACTTGGAGAGGCCCAGGAGCTTTTCCTGGATGAGTTTCTGGTAGTTCTCGCCGGAGATGAAGGCGTGGGCGCCGGTGATGGCGGCGGCGATGGCGAGGGCCTTGGCTTTGAAGACGCCGGTGGCGGCGTCGGAGGTGTAAAGGGTGTCGAGGACGACGCCGGCGGCGCGGCCTTCGGGGAAGGGCTGCTGCTCGTCGTTGATGAAGCGGCGCTTCATGGGGAAGGCGACGAGGACGCCGAGGATGGAGAGGACGACGTTGAAGGCGAGCATGTGAACCCAGTTCATGGGTTTGTTCTCGATCCACATATAGGCGGCGAGGCCGGCGATGAGCGGGCTGGTCATGTAGCCGGCGCTGGTGGCGATGGACTGCGAGCAGTTGTTCTCGAGGATCGTCATGTCGCGCATGCCCAGGCGCGAGAGGATGCGGAAGACGGCGAAGGCGAGGATGACGCTGGTGATGCCGACGCCGAGGGTCCAGCCGGTTTTGGCGCCGATGTAGAGGTTGGTGGCGGAGAGGACGCCGCCGAGGAGGAAGCCGGTGACGGCGGCGCGGAGGGTGAGCTGGGGCATGTCGCCCTTGAAGACCTCGGTGAGCCACCAGCGGTCCTTCTGCTCGCGGGTCCAGGTTTGGATTTGCTCTTCGGTGAGGGACTTGATGGCCATAGGTGGCACTCTATCGGCAGGGGGTGCGAGATCGAAGCGAGAATCGTGCGTGTCCCGATTGACAATCGGGGTCGGTGCGGTAGTATGGCTGAAGCATCAAGAGCCCCGGCCGCGTTTGCGGCTGGGCGGCAACCGAGCCTTTTCCCAACAAAACAAGGGAAATCAGAGGCCGCGGTGCCGAGGTCAGCCCCTCGCGGGGCGCTCGCTCGGGACGGCCCGAGATGAGCAACCGATGCGGCCTACGGGTTTCTCTTCGAGAGGAACGATGAGGCAAAGACGACGCCGATGTTCGGCGTCACCCCGCGAGATTGGGCCTCCGCTGTTGGTGCCGTGAAAGGTCACGGTTGTCATGTCGCGTTCCAATGCTTCGGACTTGTCTCAGACTTCTGGTGTCTCTCCGCCTGCGGGGTTCCTGGGGGT
>CAYZFW010000062.1:0-9574 GCA_964477615.1 uncultured Phycisphaeraceae bacterium
GGGGGTGCGGGTTCACAGATCCCTCCAGCTCTCGCCAGCGTCACTGACAGCGCTGACACTGACAGAACCCACGTTTTTCGCAAGTTTCGCATCGGTTGTGTCAGTGTCAGTGCCGTGAAGCAGCCGAAATCGCTGTACCGGTCGGCCACCCTTCGGGCCGTGGGTGTCAGATTCTCGCACTCCCCACCCCGCCTTGACCAGCCCGACCGCTCGGGCCGCGTCCGCTGTTTTCTCGCCTTCGGTGACGTACACCCGCAATCCCGCCGCCCCCGATCGCGACGCCAGCAGGTCGGGTATTTGATAGAGGGGCAAGAGTCCCGGCGGATCGCCGATGATCCACCGCCCATTCACCCGCGACACGGGGCGGACGGTCTTGGCGGGCTTGGCGTCGGGATTGTCCGGATCGGGTGGAAGGGGAAACCGCACCACCACGAACACCGGCTCGCCATCGGCGTTGTGGTACTTCCACCATGCCGTCTTCGGCCCGTGTCGTCGCTCCAACTCGGCCACGGCAGCGTTCGCCGTGGGATAGACTGTGCGTGACTTTTTCGCCGGTGTTCCGCGTTGGCGCGCGGGGCCGGCTTTCGGAGGAGCGTGTTGGGGATCGTCGGAGGGCCTGAAGAGGCCGCCTCCGTCTTTCGCACACACCAGCACCATGCCGGCGGGGGCGTCCGAACACCGCTCACACTTCAGCCATCGTTCTCGGGTCCAGGCGCACCAATCGGGCTTGCCGCACGCTGGGCACGGCGCGGCCGCGGTCTCCATTCGCGGGAGTTCATGATTGCACCCCCTTCCGCGATTCGATCAAGCGGCGCAGGTCCGTCAGGTCGAAGAGGCGGCGTGCCGCGATCTTCACCGACGGGAGTTCGCCGCGCGTCCGCAGGTTGTCGATGGTGCCGGGGGAGACGCCCAACAGCCGGCCCGCCTCTCGGCGATCCACCAGCAATGGTGCCGCCGTCGTGGGGGTGTTCGTGTCACTTGGCACGCGACACCCCCTTCACGGGGGAGGCGGGCAACGCCGCCATGACCGCTTCCAGGTTTTAGCGGATCGCCTTGCGTGAGAGTCGCAAGGCCGGGATGCACCCGCGCCGCCCCCACTCCCGCACGGTTTCCGGCGAAACGCGCAGGCGCTTCGCCAACTCTCGGGCCGTCAGCAGTTCTATGTTCTCGTCCATCGAAGACACTCCGGGTGGGGCGGGCGGATGTGCCCGTCCCCGCATACCCGGCGGGTGTCTGTCGATAAACCCCGATACTCACCGATACCCCTGCATTCATGCGCGTTATCACGCCGATACCGAGGCAAAATCAGTCGTCGTCGCCCCCGTCTTTGGCCCTATGCCGCTCCCGCTCACGCAGGTGGTGTGCCGCCCCATCAGATCGTTTCCCCTGATCGACCACCGCGGGGTCAATCGTTCGGGCCGGCGCACGGCTTTCGACTTGGGGGAACACCTTCGCCGCGTCATCCGCCAGCCCGCTCGCTTCGGCATGGACTCTCGCGAGTTTGATTTGCTCGGAGACTCTGGGCTGGGTGATCTTGGGATCCTTGTACTTCTTCGCCAGTGTCGCAGCGATCTCGGTGACCGTCATCCCCACTTGCTTTGCCTTCCACGCCTCAAACGCCCAGTATTTGTGGGTTGGCAACCGTGGCGCTTGGGTGCCGGGCTCTTCGCGCTCTGACCCCGCATTCGAAGGTGATCCACCCCGGCATAGCCTCATCTCCACGAACGCCAGCATCTCCTCCGCGAGGTCCGGGGGAAATGCGGCCACGTCCAACCCACCATTCGTGTCTGTCGGCGCGCGCATGTGGTACATCGCAGAGGCAATGAGGCCCGCGGCCGTGCCCCCGGTATCGGGCGGCAGCGGCACGATTGGCCGGGAGTATCCCAGATCCGCCAAGCCGCCGAGCCGGTAGAGGGCAATCGTCCGATACTCATCCTCGTCGAGCCGGCTGAGGACCTCCGGGTCGCGGGTGAGCGGGGACACCCTTCCAACCCAGTCGCCAGGCCGGACGACATCCATTCTTCCCATGGTGTGTACGTGCGTGCCCGACTTAATCCATGCCCGGTGTTGTTCCGCCATGGCCTCCGCCGTGGCAGGGTCCGCGGCTTGGTAGATCACATCCCTGTTCAACGCCTCGAGCGCACTCGCCGCGGCCTCGCGCTCCAGACTCTCCGGGAGCGCTCCACCCTTCTCAGACTGGCCCAAGCGCGTTGCAAGGTCGGTAGGGCAGTGCCAGTGGAAATGCAACCATTCGCAATCGGCATCCGCGTTGAAATCGGGATCGCGGAGCCGGCCGCTGGCGAGAATCTCGCGAGCTCTCGACACGACCTTCGTGCGCATGGCCTGCCTCTCCAACTCGCACTGCACCGCAGTCGCGGCGACTTCTTGGAAGGCGGCACGCACCGCGTCCGCAACGCGGGCGTTCTCTCGTGCCAGCGTGCGCACTCGTGATTGAACAGCCTTCAGGCGCGACCGTGCATCACCAGCATCGAGCGTACTCATCGCTCATCGCTCCTTCAGGCTTTTGTCGAAGCCGCCCTGAGCTTCAGCACGGCATCCAGAAACTGCCCCGCCTGCCGCAGATCCGCGAGTTCGTCGTCGTCGATGCCGTCCGGGTCAAAGTGCATGACGCCGTTGCGAATCGTCCGTACTCGGTCCAGGTTCTTGATGAAGACAGAACGGTCCAAAGGCAATCCCAGCTTGTCCCAGTTTTCCGGCTTCTCAAGCAGTCGGAGGTACTCACCAAAGCTCAGATCAGCGACGGAGCTGACCGCCCGCGCCGCATCGCTCGGGTCCCGGGCGCTCCGCAGATCATCAACGCTGAACCCCTTCTCGATCAGTCGCCTGGGGGTCGCTGCGCGGCAGCGCGTGCCCGTTCTTTCTCGGCCACGACCAGGAGCAACTCCAGCAGTGCCTCTCCAACTCGGTGTGCCGCCTCGATCTCGCCTGCGCTTGGTCGGATACTGGTGGACATCATGCGTTTGGACCTTTCTGCGCTGGTGCCGGCGCGGTGGCGGCTGCGCTCCCAATCCGGCTCGACTGCTGGCTGCGGCCGTGGGCGTCGGGATCACGAGCAAATCTCTAGAACTCTCCCGCCAGTGGTCAGCCCCGCGACTTCACGATGCGCGGAACGATGGACCAACCGGAAACCGTGCGATATTCCTGCCATACTGGAAATGTTCCTGTGTGCCGGTACAATGCTCTGGTGTTTTCATTTCGCCGCCATCCTTTGTTGTTGAGGGCGGTCTCCGTGCTCTTGCTCGGAGTGTATTTTTTTGGATCGCTGGGCATGATCCCGTCACCCCGGATGATCGTGGGGTGGATCGGGCAGTTGGCCGGCGAGCGGTATCCCTGCGAATCCTGCGGTTGCGGCTGTGCCTCGGCCACCGAGTGCTGGACGCACTGCTGCTGCCACTCTGAGCATCAGCGGCTGGTGTGGGCGATCGAGAACGGGGTGATGCCGCCGCCGGTTGTCGAGTTCCGCGATGAGCAGTAGATCGCCGCAGCCAACGACGTGAAAGCCGGTAGCGCCCACTGTGTGCTGTGCGTGGAGCGGATCAAGGGCGCGTTGCGCCGGGGGATCGCCACGCGACCGGATCATGATCCCGCCTGCGCGGTCGCCGGTGCATGCGACGGAGACTGCCGTCGTGCGAAGGGGTCGTGCTGCGGGAGTAACGCCGCGGCGAAACCCGAGGCGACGGCGGCACGCCGCGAGTCATGCTGCGCCCGGGGTGACGGCGAGAAGAAGCCCTCGTGGCCGGGGCCGTCGATCTCGGCGCTCTCGTGCAAAGGGCTCCAACAACTGCTGACGATGACGCTGCCCCCGCCGCCGCCAGCACGAATCGCGGAGATCGTCCTTTCGGAACCCGCGGAGTTTGTGCCCTGGCCGCCCAAAGACGTCGTCTATCCCTCCCGCACTCTTGATGTGCCCAAGCCGCCGCCTCGAGCGTGACGCTTCCAGTTCGCTGACGGAGGTGTGCCGACTCATCGCGTGCGGCCCACGCTTCGAGCGCCGAGGTCATTCATCGAGATCATCTCGCTGGATCGGCGCTCGTTCGTGGTGTTCATCGGGTGCGACCTGGGCACCACCCCGGCGGTGCACGCCTTCAACGACAAACCACATCCAACCGGATCCCGCGCCGTGGACCACTCGATGGGCCGCTGTGCGGGTGCATCGGTCATCCCCAGCGCCGACTCGTTGTTGTACGAGACGGCAGCATGTTCATGCACTGTTCAGTCTGATCAAAACGCTTCTCAAGGAGAATGAGAGATGAAATACGTCTTCACCATGATCGTCGTCTCGGGCCTCGTGTCCGGCACGGCTTCCGCCGCCGAGTTCGGTCTCGCCAGCGGCTCGGCCACCATGTCCTTCGACCTTCCCACGTTCCTCGGGCAGTCGCCCCTGAACACGTTCGACGCCGCGTTCGATATCACGGAGACCCGTGATCAGCTCCTCGGTCTGCCGGGGAACAACCCGGCGGCGTCTCAGACCTGGCTCACCAACCCGGTCGGCACGCCCAGCCCGACGGGCCGCACCATCCAGGGCACCACGCTCACCATCGACCCATCCAACGTGCTCGGCACGTGGGGCGGTGTGTCGAGCGACTTCGGCGCGTTCGCCATCGGCGGCGAGCAGATCGGCTTCGGCGGCATGACCCGCTGGACGCTCGATCCCGGCATCCCGGGCGCGCTGCTTTTCGGCGACTAGGCCCTGCGCTATTCGCCCGCGCGGGCCGGCACCTTCGCCGGTGCAACCACGAACATCCGCTCGGGTCTGGTGCTCACCAGCAACATCGACTTTGCCAACGCCACGTTCGTGGACATCGGCAACGCGAGCATCTCGGTGACGGGCAACACGCTCTCGATCACCGGCGACTTGCTGCTCTCCGACGGGCTCATCGCCCTGGGCTTCCCACAGTCGAACCTCGGCCTCGATGCCGGTGATTTCAACTTCACCGCGACGCTGGTTCCGGCTCCCGGCTCCGCCGCCCTTCTTGGGACCACCGCCTTGCTGGCGGTCCGCCGCCGTCGTTCGAACTGAACCGTCCTCACGCTACGCACCAATGTAAATCAACAAAGGAGAAACTCCATGAAACTCGTCGCTTCCATCGTCACCTTGGCGGCTCTGTCCTGCGCCGCGTCGGGCGCCATCCTTCCCAACACGACCGCCAACGGCACGGCGTCCATGCTGATTGACCGCGCCGCCTGGGCCACCGTTGCGCCCAGCGCGGAGTACTACGACATCAGTTTCAATCCCCTGGGCATCAGCGGGCCGACCGCCGATGCCGCAGGCCAGCGCTGGATGTTCGCCGACCGCTTCGAGGGCACAACCTGGGTCGCCGCGGCCTACCCCGCTGACTACCTCACCGGTCCGACCGCCCCGCTCTCGCAACCCGCGGGCGGATTTGCCATGCCGGTGAACACCTACGGCGCCAACAGCTTCGCCGCCAACCACAAGGTCACCGACTACAACTCGACGACCAACCCGAACGGCTGGATCGGGCTCGGCGGCTCGTTCCGGGCCACCAGCGACTTCAACGGGCCGGGTTCCTCGGTCTGGTGGGAGCACCTGGCGATCCGCCAGGACCCGGCGGACTCGGTCTGGAAGATCTTCGCGACTTCAGGGCCTGGCCAAGGCAGCCTCTTTGAACTCCGCAACGTGACCGCTTCCACGGTTGCGGGGAACCTGCATCTCTCCGCCGACTACGTCTTCGGGAACACCGATTGGCTGCAGTTCTTCCAGGGGTTCAACGGCGTGCTCGACACCGAAAAGGTCCTCGGGCACATCGAGATCGTGCCGGTGCCGGCCCCCGGCCTCTCTGGTCTGATCACGCTCTGCGGTCTCACGGCGATCCGTCGCCGCCGCTGATCCATAAACACCCGGCTCCGGGGCACGGACACGTGCCCCGGAGCCTTCGCTCGATTTCACTCGCTCTTCGTTGAAAGGTGGTCTGAGATGAATGTCGGAACAGTGTTGACCATGGTCGGGTGCCTTTGCGCTGCGGCGCACGGCGAGATCGTGACCGGCGGTTCGGCCACGATGATCCTCCAGGAAGGCAAGGCCGCAAGCATCGGCTGGCTCGATGCTCACTTCACCGACGCGGTCGAGCGAACCGAGACCCTCTCGGACCCGGCACCCGGCGATGCCTTCCTGAACAGGCTGTCCGGCACGCCCGGCACCATCGGCACGGGTTCAACGCCCGGCGTTCCAGGGGTCCCCGGCAGCGTTGAACTGCGCGATCCGGTTCGTCCTTCGGGTGAAGTGCCGAGCATCTACCCCGGTGTGCCCGGCACGACGCGGTCGCGTCAGGTCACAACGTTGAGCTTTGATCCCGCCAACGTTCTGGGCACTTGGGCCCCCTCGAATGACGCGTTCGCGTTCGTGGGCAACACGTCTGTGGGCGAGCAGATCGCCCTCACGAGCATCCAGCGGTGGGGGGGGCCGTTCAACGGGGTGCTGGTGTACGGGGACTTCGCGGTGCGGTACGTCCCAGGCCGCGCTGGAACCGTGACGCCGGGCGGCGTTCTCTCGGGCCTGGTGCTCACCAGCAACATCGATTTCCTCGGCGCCGCGTGGGCGGACATTGCCAGCGCCACGATCACAGCGGGCCCCAGCGGCCTGAACATCACCGGTGATCTGCTGGTCTCAGGCGGGCTGTTCGTGCTCGATCCGATAGCGGTCGTGGGCACAAAGTTCGGGACCCTTTCTCTCACGGCCACCGTGCCCGCGCCGTGCCGGGGGGACATCAACGGCGACCGCGTTGTCAACACCGCTGACCTCGTGCTCCTGCTCGGCGACTTTGGCCAAAGCGGCCCCGGGCTCAAAGGCGACTACAACAACGACGGGGCGGTGAACACGGCGGATCTCGTCACCCTGCTGGGTGCGTTCGGAGCCGCGTGTCCATGACACCTTCAAGGCTGAGGTCACATCGGGGCTTTGGGGCGGGGTGCTCGGTTGCCGCGGTGCGTGCCCGAAGCGAACAACGATCCATGGGGCTTGTTCGAGGCTTCACGCTGGTGGAAGTCCTGGTGAGCATCGCCGTGATTGCAGTGCTCATCGGGCTGCTCGTGCCGGCACTTTCGAGTGCACGCCGGTCAGCGAAGCAGGTCTCGTGCATGAACAACATCCGCCAGTTCGTCGCCTCCGACGCGATGTACCTGAGCGACTACCGTCAGTTTCCCTCGATGAGCCCGTTTGTCCCTACGAGCATCTCCGTGGCCCGGCTGCGTCTGATGGGTGAGTACTTTGGCATGGTGGTTCCCGCGGGAGAGGCGGCGCAGTGGCCCAAGCGGCCGGTGCAGCCGGAGTGGATCAACTGCCCGTTTGCGAGGCACTCAGGATACGCCGAGGGCGTGACGGTCGGCGGCGGTCTGTACACGGGGTACGTGTACATCGGTGGGCTGGACCAGTCCGACCTTGTGAAGAACGGGCTTGGAACCGTCGCGCGGAAGGGGCACGCAGCGGATCAGCGCGGGCTGAAGCGGGGCGTGCTATGGGCGGACATCCTCACCGAGTTTCCAACCGTCGAGGAGCGCCGCTACGAGGTGTTCCACACCGTGCCGCGGGCCCCGAGATACAGCGACTTCCGCTTCTACGCACGCGAAGTGGACGGTGTGCACCGCGGCTGGTCCGACGGCTCGGTCGAGTGGCGAAGGGGTGTCGAACTGGATCTGAGCGGCATCACCAGCAAGGACCTCGGCCTGCAGACGTTTCTCGGAAACTACTACTTCTGAACAGAGACAAGCATGGGACACAAAGACATGGCTCACGATCAATCGCTCACCGCATCGGAAGGCCTTTCGCGTCGCCGGATGCTGAGTTCCAGCCTTGGGGTGATGGGGATGTTGGCGCTCCTGGGCCGCGTGGACGCCCAGCCGGCGGGCAAACCCGCCGGTGCCGGCCGCGACGATGCCATGTCGCCCGAGCAGCACGAGGCAATTCTGAGGCCGGGCAAAGAGCGGATCGCGATCGTGCTCTATCCGCAGTTCACGGCCCTCGACGCCATCGGCCCTCACCACGTGTTCATCAACATGGTCGGTGCCAAGGTGCTGCTCGTCGCCAAGACGATGGACCCGGTGCCCAGCGACACCGGCTTCTCGATCACGCCCAACGCGACCTTCGACCAGATCTCCGACAAGCAGACGCTCGTGCTCGTCCCCGGCGGCACCACCGGGACGCTCGATGCGATGAAGGATGAGGCGACTATGAACTTCCTGCGTCGTCAGGGCGCGGAGGCCGAGTGGATCGGCAGCGTCTGCACGGGTTCGCTCGTGCTCGCGGCCGCGGGCTTGCTCAAGGGCTACAAGGCCACGAGCCACTGGCTCACCCGCGACGCGCTCAGGGCCGGCGGGGCCGAACCCGTCGCGCAGCGATACGTCGAGGACCGCAACCGCGTCACCGGCGCGGGCGTCACGGCGGGGATCGACTTCGCGCTGCATCTCGTCCAGAAGTGGCGCGGCACCACCTACGCCAAGGGCGTGCAGATGTTCATGGAGTACGACCCGCAGCCGCCGTTCAACAGCGGCTCGCCCACCAGCCCCGACGCCGAGCCCGCGATGGTCGGCATGCTCAGCGCCATGCACGAGTCATTCGGTCCCAAGTGCGAGGCCGCCATCCGATCCGCCCTGTCCGCACATCCTGCCAAGTGAACCTATTCCCCGGCTTCGCCCGAGACGAGACTCTCCATTGCGTTCGTCGAACGCGCCACCGCCAGAACACCGCGCACCTCGCGGAGGAGATCCCGAATCTGCCGCAGGTCATGGACCGTGTTCGCAGACCGGGCCCCGTGCTTCACCGCGTTCCGGCTGGACCGGCGCTTGCCTTCGGCCGACCTAGGCCCGGTGGACCGTGTCCACGGCTTCACCCGCCGGGCATGATCCCGCAGCGATTTCAATCCCTCGGGAGTCAGCCGGTAGGCGCGGCGGCTGGGCGGGTTGACCGGGGCATCCAAGTTCGTTCGCCGTTTTTTCGGTTTGAGCTTTTTCATGGTTCATCACCACCTGCTGCTGGGCGAGGTTGGCCTGCCCGATAGCCGTGAAGTTCGCCGGCGGGCGGGGCGGGCGACGGTACTCGGCGAGCGCGAGCATGAGCCGCCGATAGGTGTTACTCGCCCGGTCGGCGTACTCGTTCACGGTCTGGAGGGTGATCGGCCGTTCCTGGCGGGTCGCCGTGTGGTTCAGGTGCATCGCGCGGGCGTGCGTGACGATCGCCTGGATGATGAGCATCTCCTCCAGCGGGTCCCGCGGCTCAAGCCGATTGAACAGGTCTATGGCATACGACGCCGCCGATTGGGGGAGGTGTCCAATCGCCACCAGCGCCCCGATGCGCTGATTCACTGCGTCGGCGTACAGCACCCCTGCCACCACCCCGCTCTGGGAGCGTCCGATTGCTGGTTCGGGTAGGACCAAAACGGATCGACCGGGCGGCAGCACCTGATCCGGTGGCAACTCCATTCGGTAGTCGCCGCGAGTCGAGGTGCCAGGCGTCCCCTGACTTGGCTTGTCCTTCATCGGCCACCCCCTTGCGGAGCGGGGCAAGCTCGGACGATCGCGAGGACAGCCAACCGAAGGTGCT
>CAYZFW010000063.1:0-9399 GCA_964477615.1 uncultured Phycisphaeraceae bacterium
GCGGCGAGTTGTCGTCCTCGAAGTCGTCCACCGCGCGCACGGCGGACAGGCCCACCTGGGCCATCAGGGCCGTCAGTTCGCGGGCGGTGAAGGCAAACGGCGGGCCTTCCACCTGCTCCACCGGCACCGATTCCTCGCGCCCGCGGGCGATCGCCAGCAGCACGCCGTGGTGGTTCAGCAGGTCGGCCATGCCCTCGGCGAGGGCGCTGCGGTGCTGCACCGGCAGGGCCTGCAGGGTGTGGACCTCGACAACGAGATCAAAGCGACGGAGCAGGCGTGCGGGCAGATCGAACAGGTCGGCCTGCATGAAGGTGATGCGGTCCTCGGCGTGGAGGCGCTGGGCCCACTCGACCGCCGAGGGGCACGCGTCGAATGCCGTGACCTCGTAGCCGCGCTCGGCGAGTGCCGCGGCGTCTTCGCCCAATCCACAGCCAACAACAGCCACGCGCGCCCCGGGGCGCACCAGCGCCGGGGCCTCGACGTTCAGCCAGCTCAGCAGCCACGGGCAGGCACGGCGATGGGCCCAGGGGATGCGGGCCGCGTCGCCGGCGGAGTCGCGGTAGATCTCTTCGAACACCCCGAGCCACTCTGAGGGTGGGGCGGTGGGCGATACGCCGCGCGGGTCGACGATGGTGGCGACCCCGCCGCGGGAATCGTGCGCATCGAAGACGCGCGAGTCATGCCCGCTCGAGGGGTCGGCGGTGACAGCCGTGGAAAGTTTGGTTTCGTGAAGGATGGTGCCGCTCATCGCAGGGCCTCCGAAGCCGGAATCCGCTGACGTGCAACTACTCCAACACACCCCCGAGACACACACACACCTGACACATGAATGATATCGCCCGGATGGGCCACGTCCAAGTGGGATTATTGAGGAAATGAAGGGAAACTCCCCGGAGGGCAGGGCAAAAGGCGTGCCAATGGGTCATTGGTGGAATGGGATCACGGGTTCCTCGGCGGTCGGAGAGGCGATAAACTCGATGCCGCACAGGATCAGGCCCGAAGAGAACCACCCATGATTTCCGCCAAGACCGACAATTTCGTTGTCATCATCGCGCTTGCGGTCTGCTGCTGCTCGCCGACTGCCCGGGGCGGCGTGACCGGCGAGCCGCCCTCGTATGACTTCAACTGGGCGTTGGTGGACCGGCCTTTCAATCAGGCGTTCCCGGGGCCAGACCCCTTTGGGCAGGTGCTCGGCAGAGGGCGTGTGGACTACGTCTACCGCATCAGCAAACTCGAGATCACCACGCGCCAGTGGATGGAGTTTGCGAACACGTTCACCGCCCAGCCGAGCCTGCCGGCGGATTTCGCCTATCCGTCGTACTGGGGGGCGGAGACGGTCGGGGCCGTCACGCTGCCCAACGGGACCCGGCGATTCACCTACGGCCTGAAACAGGTGCCCGGCGTGGCCGACACGGGGATGGCACCGGTGGCGGGCATCTCGTGGCGCGAGGCAGCCATGTACTGCAACTGGCTGCACAACAACAAGTCGAGCGATGTCTCGGCGCTGATGAGCGGAGCGTACGACGTTTCGACCTTTGGGCAGAACGGGCCGTACTTCACCGACCAACTGGTCCGCAGCCCGGGTGCGAAGTTCTGGATTCCGGATTGGAACGAGTTCCTGAAAGCCTCGTACTACGACCCAAACAAGTTCGGCGACGGGGTGGAAGGCTGGTGGGACTACCCGACCACCTCGGATGTTGCCCCGATTCCAGGGCTACCAGGAGTCGGCCAGACCATGGCGGGCGTGCCCAACCCGCCGACGGGCGGAGAGTTCGACATGAACTGGCTCATTCCGTTGGGGGCCTACGCCGACGTGACATCACCGTGGGGGCTGCTCGATGTTGTGGGCGGCGGGGAGGAGTGGTTTGAGGATGCGCGCCCGACCGGGGGAAGCCCCATCTTCAGGCTGCGGAACGAGACCCATGTGATGTCTGCCGGGGCGATTCCTTCAATCCACTTTTCACTGGGTGGAGGGCCGCCGCTTGGGGGTGCCTACGGTACACTCCGGATTGCATCATCCGTTCCGGCATCCGGCCCCGCCACAGCAATGGCGCTCGCGCTATATGCAGCGAGTTGCAGGAGGAAACGACATGGTCCATCGAGTGATTCTCTGCATCCTGCTCGCGCTATGGCTATCTCCATCCGCCCGTGCGGACATCCGTGTCCGAGCATGGAACGCGTCGAATGGTGAGGTGTTTGAGGACAGTGTCTTTCCGAAGTTGTACCCTGCCAACACCGACATCTACATCAACGCCGTCGTCAATGCGGTGCGCACCATCACGGTGGAGTCCACGGGCACCACTCCTGAGAGTACAGGCAGAATTTACCTCGCGCCAAGTTGTGCGTCCGGATGCCCAAATGAGCAGGTCGTGCTCCACTTCGGTTCGGTTCCTTACCCAGCGAACGACGAGTTGTTCCCGACTTCACCAAGCATTCTCCATTGTGGCGGTGTCCAGCAGAACGGCGGTCTTCCCGAATACCTTCGATACCGCCTGAAGGTCGCGGGCTGGATCGGAGGCGACATTACTGGGAACATGTTTGTCGGAGGAGTGCGGCGGCTCTATGTGAGCGGCGATGTCAAGGCGTCCATCGATGTGGAGCGTGACCAGTTCCGACCGGGAGGCGACTTTGTCGACCTGTTGCTGTTGGGCAATGTCTCTTCAACGGGTTCCATTCGGTCTCGCTATGGCGACATAGGCAAAATCTTCGTTTCAGGCAACGTACTCGGAGCGATCCAGTGCGATCTTGGTAATGTCAAAGATGTGACTGTCACCGGAAACCTCAGCGCCCAGATTAAGGCGGGTATCGCGGGAACAAGCAGCCCGTCCATTGAGTCGCTCGTCGTCACAGGGTCCGTTGTTCGTGGATCACAATCCGAACCAGACATCTACGCCCCAATCGGCACGATCAAGTCCCTTCAGGTCAGCGGCAACATCGGCACTGTCGCGGCTCCGGCACGTATCAAGTGGCGCGGCAGCGCCTCGGATGGCGCGTGCAATGTCCTCAAGGGCAACTCCATCTTCGCTGAAATCGAAGGCACCGACCTCAACTCCGTCGTCAATCGCATCGAGGCTGTTGCCAACCTCTCGGGCAGCATCACCGTCGGATCGCTCAGGTACACGCCAGGCGCGAACGCCTCGGGCCTTTATGTGAACAACGATTGTTTCGCCAACGTACACATTCGCGGCGATGTCACCGCCCCCATCACCTTCAACAACATCCTCGACGCTTCGAGCACGATCACCATCGGCAGCAGACTCTCGTGCCCGAACGGCGTGGGTGATCCCGCCAACAGTTGCACCGCGTTCAACGGTATCGACTTCACCTTCGCCGATGCCCTGAGGGGGCAGATCGTCATCAACGCTATGAATGATGGGCGCGAGTGGAAATCGGACGTGATGGTTGGCAGCCTGACGCTCTCGCCCAAGCCCTACTACACCCAGAGTTCCAATGATCTCGGCGGTGGGGCCGTTGGCCGAGTGCCGTTTGAACTCCATGTCGTGGATTGTTCTCCCGCGGTGCTTCGCACGGATGCGCCGATGTTCCCGGCGGACCCGCCCGTGGGGACGCCGATGATCGGTCGCTCGCAATCGCCCTGCCCGGCGAAGCCAATTCGATTGACGCACTACGGCCCGGTTGCCAACTCACTGGCGGGCGGTACCGACAAAGCCGCCGTGATTCTGCAGTACCGTCCTGCTGGCTCCGTCGGAACATCATGGACAACGCGGCAGGATCTTTTGGCGAGCGTGAGCGTCGACCCGGCCTCACCCCGCGTGCTCCGCGTCAACCCGTCGGAGTTGCTGCCACTCGGGCAGTACCGTGTTATTCCGCAGGATTCCGTGAAGTGTGTGCTTCTGGGTGCGACGACAGCCATTCGCACTTCTCAGTTCGCCGCATGGTTCAACATCGGCGACGATGCATGCCCCGGCGATCTGAATGGAGACGGCCAGCGGAACACCACCGACCTCACGATGTTCCTGTCGCGGTTCGGTCAATCGTCGACGGACGGTTGCTGGGTCATCGGAGATTTCAACTTCGATGGCTCGGTGAACACCGCGGACCTGACCTTCTTCCTCGCCCGCTTCGGCGTGCCCTGCCCTTCGGGCGATCCCGAGTTGATGGGACCTTCTCAGGGGCAAAAAGAAACGGTCCGATCGGCGATCCGTACCGGTGCAGCAGCCGAAACAAATCTGTCCACCCCGACAGCGCCAGGTCCTGTGATCGCCGCGCTGGGATTCACCTCGGCGGAAGCGTATCAGGCGTATCTCGACACACTGAGTGACGAGGAGATGAACGCCCACGTCGTTGTGCTGCTCCAAGTGATTGACTCGCTCGGGTTGGATTGATCCCGAAGAGTTGGACACGCAGCGCAGGCACTCCCGACGGTGCCCTACCGTTGCCCGTGCTCCACCCCCGCTTCACCTTCCTCGGCACCGGCACTTCCGGCGGGATCCCGCTGATTGCGTGTGATTGTGCCGTGTGTACCTCGTCCGATCCGCGTGACACCCGCACCCGCACCGGGGCGTGTGTGCGGTGGATCGATTCGACCGGGATCGAGCGGGTCGTGCTCATCGATGCCACGCCCGACCTGCACGCGCAGGCGCGTCGGGAAGGGTTGTGGCGGTGCGATGCCATCCTCTTCACGCACAACCATGTGGACCACATCTTCGGGCTTGATGAGGTGCGTCGGTTCAACGCCGTGATGAAGGCGCCGATCGATGTGTACGCCGAGGGGTACGTGCTGGAATCGCTGCGCCGGGTGTACAAGCACGTGTTCGAGGCGGCGGCGAATGTGAACGACTCGTTCGTGGCGACGCTGATCGCCCACGAGATCCCGCCCCCGCCCCCGCCCCCGCCCCCCGGGAGCCCGGGGGCGAAACCCATCGACCTCTTCGGCATGCGCTTCGAGCCCATCCGGCTGCTCCACGGGCGGCTGCCGATTCTGGGGTTCCGCATCGGGCCGGTGGCCCCCCCGGGGGGGAGCGGAGAGACACATAGGCAAGAAGGCGCGGAGGCACGAAGTGGAGAGAGGCCCGCGCCACAGAGTGATCCCCACTCCGCGCCTACGTCCCTTCGTCCCTCAGGGCCTTTCCCTTTGGCCTACTGCACCGACGTCTCGGCGGTCCCGCCGGAGACGTGGCCGCGGCTGACGGGCCTGCGGACGCTGGTGCTCGATGCGCTGCGGATCAGGCATCACCCGACGCACCTGACGCTGGACCAGGCGGTGGGGATCGCCGAGCGCGTCGCGGCGGACCGGACGTACTTCGTGCACATGGCGCACGAACTCGGGCACGCCGAGACGGAGGGGAGGCTGCCGGAGTCGATGCGGCTGGCGTACGACGGGCTGACGCTGGGGGAGAAACCGCCGGCGGGTTCGGCGTGGCGGCCGGTGAAGCGAGGGGGGGCGGGGGGGGGGGGTAAAGGGCGGCGCGGTTTGAGGAGGGGTAGAGACGTTTACTGGGTTTTCGGTGGGCGGAGCCGACGTTGCGCCGGCTTGGCCCGCTCGGCCTTCAGTTCCCACGTCTTCTCGCCCGGCTTGGACCTGAACTTGGACGACGCCGCCGCGTTTTCCGCAGGTGGCGATTGCGGCTCGAAAGTGTCTTCCACGCACGGCGGGCCGCCGAAGTCGGCGGGCAATCCGTCGACGATCTTCATCGTCTCAAGACTCACCGTCACCACCTGCTTCACGAGCCTCACGACGTACTCCTCGTCTTCGCGCTCGTCGCCCCAGGCGTTGCAGTCGCTGACCTGCTCGGTCGTCTCGTCGGTTTCCACGCGGTACTGGTCGACGACCCACTCCAGCGCGCTGCGGTTGCCCAGGCGATACCCGTACACCTCCTGCGGGATGCCCTCCAGCGTGAGCGATGGGTTGACCGAAAGCGTGCCGCTCTCCTTTGAGAGTTTCATCCGGTCTTCCACGCGGTACGACTTTGGAATGTTCCGGCCCTCGGCGTTCTTCGTGTGCCAGACCTGCTTCAGCGGGTAAGGCTTCACGTGGGCCGTGTCGTCGTAGTGCAGGTGCAGGTCCGCGAGGCGCTCGCCCGCCTTTACGAACGCCCGGAAGTCGTCGAACGACTTGGCCATCGGGATGCGCGGCAGTTCGCGGCGCAGGCTGTCGGCGAAGGCCTCGCGGTACCCGGGGTGGTGCAGCACGCCGTAGACGTACTGGAAGATGTCGTCTTTCGTGATCCGCTTGGCCTTGGCCTCGGCCCCCGCTTCCGCGCCGAAGTGTCGGCGAAACAGGTCGAGGGCCCAGTCGGTCACGTTGTGCTGGCGGTTGAGGCCTTCTTCGTCGTAGAGGTATTGCGAGACGCACTGGCAGCCGCCGCCGAAACCAACAAAGGACAGTGTTGGGATTGTGTCGAATACGATGGAGTAGAACGGACGCTCATTGCCTATCGCCGAGAAGCCGATCAAACGATTTTCAGTGTTCGGCGTGGGCAGCAGGGACGGCATTCCGTAGATCTCAGCGCACAGAATGCGATCGAAATACACCCACTCGCGAGTGAATGGGCGGTATTGAGACCGCCGAACAAAGTCCTTTGTCCACTCCACATACCGCCCTCTTTTGAGGTCGTTCTTGAGGTCGCGGTCCCAAGCGATGTGGTCGTACTTCACCCACTGGTTCACATCGGTGCCCCCGGGGGCGCGCTTCCAGCGGTCCACCTCGGTGTTGTACGCCTCGATGAACTGCTTGACGCGCTCGGCGAGTTTCTCCTTCGAGAAGTCGTACACCACGCTGTCGCGGTGGGTGGCGATGCCGAGCGAGTAGTCTTTGAAGATCACGCCCTTGACGCCATTCGGAGCGGAGCGGGCCGCCTTGCTGGCGATGGGCACGAACGAGGCGAAGCGAGAGGCATTGGGTGCGATGATCCAGTTGTGGTTAGCGTCCGGTTTGAGGCGCGTCCACTTGACGTGCTCGACCGAGCCGAAGCGGTCGATGAGGGCGAGTTTGTCGGCCCTGGGCATGTCTTTTTGGATGTTGGCGTACTGGATGCCCTTGCCCCCCGAACCGCGCCGCTTGACGCAGACGGTGATGCCGACGCCGACCTGGATGCCGAAGACGTTGTACTGGGTGCCCGAGAGGGTGGGATTCTGACGGACGTTGCCCTCGAGGTCGAGGTGATAGATGGTCTGGAAGTCTCGGGCGAGATGCTTGCGCATGCCGTCGTAGGCGATGTTTTCGAGGAAGGCGTTGTTGGAGACGAAGCAGACGACGCCGTCGCGGTCTTCGAGGCGCTTGGTGGCCCAGCGGAAGAACTTGACGTAGGGATCGTTGAGTTTGCTGACGCTGGTGGCTTTGGAGTCCTTGGCGTAGGAGTTCTTCACCCACGCATCGACGACGGGGTAGGGGCGGTTCTGGTTCCGCTCGTTGTGGACCATCTGGCCGACGTTGTAAGGCGGGTTGCCGATGACAACCTCGATGGGGGCGTTCTTCTGGCGTTCGACGCGCCGAAGGTTGTCCTCGGTGAAAAGGCCGGAGTGCTTCGGCTCGGCGAGTTCGAGGGTATCGACGAAGCACAGGCCCTCGAAGGGCTCATAGCCGCCGGTGTGCTCGAAGAATTCGTGCTCGATGTTGAGTGCGGCGATGTAATAGGGCATGAGCATGATCTCGTTGGCGAAGACCTGCTCGCGGTAGAGGCGTTGGAGGCGTTTGGTGCTGTGGTCCGCAGCGCGGCGGATGAGGTTGACGACAAAGTTGCCGGTGCCGGTGCAAGGATCGAGGATGTTCACACCGTCGTCGCCGAGTTTCTTGCCGAACTCGGTGTCGAGCACCCACTCGACGCTGGCGCACATGAAATCGACGATCTCTTGCGGGGTGTAGACGATGCCGTGGGTGTCGGCGGTCTTCACGCAGTAGCCCTGGAAGAAGCGCTCGTAGATGGTGTTGAGGAAGTCCTGCTTGCCGGACCAATCGTGGACTTTGGCAGCGGCGTTCTCGATGGCGACGTAGAAGTGATCGAGCGAAGCGAGGAAGTCGTCGCGGTTGAAAGAGCGGCTGGCGAGGGCGTCGATGACCTTCTCGACCTCGACCGCGATGACATTCATGCGGAGGAACTCAGGGTTGTCGAAGACGCTCTTGAACAGTCGGGCGGTGAGGAGGTGCTGGACGAGCATCTCGTCGACCGCCTCGCGCGAGATGTGCGGGTTGAGAGTGGTGCGGCAGAGATCGAAGAACTTGGCGAAGGCCTGCTGGAATGGGCGGAGCGACTTGTGGGCTTCCGCGATGATCTCGGCGAGCTTGCCGCCCACCTCGGGGACCCGTTCCTTGAATGTGTCAACCGCCTCGTCGAAATCGACGACAACGCGCGTGGTGTGAGCAAAGAACGCGGTCAGGATGTCGCACAGGTGTCCGGGGTTGCCGTCCGCTTCGTCGATGTGGAGATCGTGGACCTGGCGTCCATCCTGAAACAGCACCGCTCGTGACGGCGTCCAAAAGATGGTGTTGTTAAGCGGATAGCCCTTTCGCCGCTTCGCGGCGATCTCGGCATCGAGATCGTCAGCCGTGTCTTTGGCCTCCCAGTAGCCGCGGGTCAGGCGGTACTGGTCCTTGAGCGTGCCGTCGGGGTAGATTCGCTTGCCCCGGACTTTCTTTCCGTGTTCGGGGATGGCGGTCCATTTGAGGGGCTTTGCAAAGTCCGCGAGCAGCTGCTGGAAAGCCGAACGAACAGCCTGCTCTTGCTTGACGCCTTGACGCGAGAACGCTCTCAGGGAGGCGTAGTACGCCCTGACGGGTTTGCTGGAAGCGGTGATCGCGAGCGACTTTGCCACGGTGTCTCAGGGCAATATATCCGTGGCGGGGCTCGGCGCGTCGGAACGAAGATCGGGGCCGTAGCGACCTCTATAATCCCAGCCCTTCCAATCCGCACCCGAACACCGGAACTCCCCCGTGGCCCACCACAAACCCGCTCCCTTCAAGTCCACCGCCTCGCCCGCCAACCCCAAGCACTACGACCTCATCGTCGTCGGCGGCGGGCCCGCCGGGTATGTCGGGGCCATCCGGGCCGCGCAGCTTGGCATGAAGGTCGCCTGTGTCGAGCGCGACAAGCTCGGCGGGGTGTGTCTCAACTGGGGATGCATCCCCACCAAGGCGCTGCTGGCCAACGCCGAGCTGTACGAGAAGATCGCCCACGAGGCCGACACGTGGGGCATCAAGATGCGCGATCTTTCGGTGGACTGGTCGAAGGTGATCGGGCGGTCGCGTGACGTCGCCGGGAAACTGAACAAGGGGATCGAGTTCCTGCTGCGGAAGAACAAGATCGACCACATCAAGGGGAACGCGAAGATCATCAGCGGGCGGAAAGGCGGCTCGCCGTGCAGAGTGGACATCCATGATGCCCAGGTACAGGACACGCTCACCCACGCGCCCACCACCATCGGCGCCAAGCGTGACTCCCT
>CAYZFW010000064.1:0-9341 GCA_964477615.1 uncultured Phycisphaeraceae bacterium
CGGCTTCGATGTACGAGGCGCTCCTGTGCCGCATCAAGATCCTCTCGAACCTTGACATCGCCGAGCGACGCCGCTCTCAGGACGGACGCATCCGCCTGCGTCTCCGCGGCCGGGCCGTGGACATGCGTGTGAGCATCGTGCCCACAACGTACGGCCAGGACGCGGCCATCCGTTTGCAGGACCGCCAGCGCCTCGCGGACATCAAGCTTGAGGACCTGGGATTCTCGAAGGAGAACATCGAACGGCTCTTCGCCGCGGCGGACAAGTCGCACGGGATCGTGCTCATCACCGGGCCCACCGGCAGCGGCAAGACAACGACGCTGTACGCGCTCGTGCGCCGCCTCGTCAACCCCGAGACGAAGGTCGTCACCGTCGAAGACCCCGTCGAATACCAGATGGACGGCGTGACGCAGATCCAGGTCAATCCCGCGATCAACCTCACGTTCGGCAACACGCTCCGCAACATTCTCCGCCACGACCCCGACGTGATCCTCGTCGGCGAAATCCGCGACAAGGAGACTGCGGAGATGGCGTTCCAGTCGGCGCTCACGGGCCACATGGTCCTGAGCACCCTGCACACCAACGACGTGCCGAGCACGTTTGTGCGACTGATCGATATGGGCGTGGAGCCGTATCTGGTGAATGCGGCCGTGGAGGGCGTGCAGGCTCAGCGGCTGGTGCGCCGCCTGTGCCCGGTGTGCCGCAAGCAGGACCGCGCGTGCAAGGCGTGCGGCGGGATCGGGTACAAGGGCCGGCTCGCGGTGATGGAGTTCAGCGGCGTGTCGGGCGCGCTCAAGCGGGCGATGCTGCAAGGGTCCGACGAGCACCGCCTGCGCGAGACACTGCTGACCGAGGGCTACCTGCCCATGCGGGCCGATGCGCTGCGGCTGATCGAGGCCGGCCTGACCGACGAAGCCGAGGTGGTCCGCGCCCTTGGCGCGGCGGGCGCGGACGCCACCGGGGAGGCCCGCGGATGACCCGCTTCCGATACACCGCGATGGTCACGCCCGCTGGTTCGGCGCGCGGCGCTGGTTCCGGGGGTGGCGGGGCCGCCATGCTCACGGCACGAGCCGGCGGCCTGACGCGCGGCGAGCGCGAAGCCAGCGACGAGTATGCCCTCCGTGCCGCCCTTCAGGGCGAGGGGCTGATCGCAATGGAGATCAAGCCCGTCGGCGTGGGCGATGCGCTGCGGGCCGCGGCGGCGGGGATCACCGGGGCGGCGTCATCGTCCGCTTTGGGCGTGCGGGCCACCGGGGCCGATGCAGCGTGGTTCTTCCAAACCCTCGCGATGCTGCTGAAGCACCATGTGCCGGTCGAATCAGCGCTCTCGACGATGGACGAACTGGCACCGACGCCGCGCATGCGGCGGCACTGCGCCGTGGTGCGCGATGCGCTCCGCACGGGCCAGGGCCCCGCGGACGCGGTGGCCCGTGTGCCCGGTCTGGCCCAGGCGCAGCATCTGGCGCTGCTGCGCAGTGCGCAGGAATCGGGGCGGCTGGACCACGCGGCGGCACTGATCGATCGATCGATCGCCGCGAGCGCGCGCGTTCGCCGCGCGATTTTGTCCGGGCTGTTCTACCCGGCGATTCTCGCCGCGGTGTCGCTCATCGTGCTGTGGTTCCTCGCGACCTTCGTCATCCCCCGCTTCGCCGAGACGCTGGTGTCTTTGGGCGGGACGCTGCCGTGGCAGACGCGGTTCACCCTTGAAACCGCGGGCGTGCTGGTGTGGGTGGTGCCGGTGCTGGGGGTGCTGGGGATCGGTGCGTGGATCACCCGCTCGGCGTGGATGACCACCGCGCGCCGGCGCACGCTGCACGCCACGCTCCTGCGCCTGCCCGTTGTCGGTGAGTTCCTATGGAACGGCCAGGGCGCGATGGTGTGCGAGACGATGGCGACGATGCTCGAAGGCGGCTCCGATGCGCTCACGGCGCTGGGTCAGGCCCGCGGCGTCGCCACCAGCCCCGTCATCGCCGACCGACTCGACAAAGCCCGGAAAGCCGCCCGAGAGGGCGTGGAACTCGGCGAGGCGTTCAAGACAAGCCAGGTCCTTCCGCCCACGGCCCAGGCCGTGATGCGCATCGCCATGCGGGCGGGCGACCTCGGCGGGGGCCTGCGCCAGGCCGCGACGCTGTGCGCCGACCGTCAGGACCGCCTGACTCAGAGGCTGCTGGCCATCATGGGCCCCGCCGTGATTGTGCTGATGGCCTTGTGCGTCGGCTGGGTTGTTTGGAGTTTGGTCAGCGGGATGATGGCGCTCAACGAGATCGGCGGGGCGCTTTCGGTGTAGATTCGATGTTCTGATCGGTACGCGGCCGCGGGCACGGGCCCGCCGCCTTCCATCCACGAAATCAGCAGGAGACCGAGCCATGAAGTTCAGCGGCAAGATGAAGACGACCCCGTGGATGTTGGCGGCGTGCGCAGGCGGCGTGGTCGCCGCAACGCTCGCGATGCCGGGATGTGCCAAGGGCGCACGCCGGGCCGCGATTGCGCCCCCCAAGGCCGCGGTCGACCAGCCCGCCGAGTGGACGTACACGGGGCGGCCGGTGTCCGAGCCGCTGTCGGGCGCGGTGCTGCCGCAGGTTGCCGCCAGCGCCGGTGCGCGGCTTGTCGGTGAGGAAACCCTCACCAGCGGCGGCGCCAACGCCAAGCTCGGCGACGACCTCGCACCGATCCCGGTCAAGCGCGACCCGGGCGAACTGGTGAAGGTGAAGTACACCGCCAGCGCGGCACCCATCAACGACGTCCTTCAGGTTCTCATTGGGCAGTTGCTCAAGCGGCCGTACGTCATCGATCCCAAACTCGCCGGCGGCACCATCTCGCTCGACATTGACGAGGAGATGACCAAAAGCGAACTGGCGGACTTTGTCGGCGCGCTCGCCTCGCTCTACGACTGGGGCATCGAGGACCGCGACGGCGTGATCATGTTCCGCGCCGGACCCGCGCGGGCCAAGACGCCCACGTCTCCCATTCTCACCGGTGCCACCGCAGCGGACTCGGAGGAGACCGCCGTGCGCGTTCGGCGGCTCAATCACGCCAGCCCGACCGAGGTTGTCGGCGTATTGAAGGAGCTGATGACGGACAACTCCAAGCAGTTGCCCGTGGGGCGCATGATCGTCATGGCCGACACCACGCGCCAGCTCAACCGCATGTCTCGGCTCATCGCGGCGCTCGACACGCCCGCGTTCGACGGCGTGAGCGTGTGGACCTACCGCCTCAGCACCCGCACGCCCGAGGACGCCGCGAAGGTCCTTGAGACCATCGCCCAGACCAGCCGCATCAACCCCGGCGGCACCGGGGGCGACCAGCTCGCGGCGTTCGTGCCCGTCCCCGGCACCGACCGGCTCATGGTCATCTCGCGCGACCCCGGGCTCCGCAGCCTCGTGCGCACGTTCATCGAGCAGGTGGACCAGCCGCCGGAGAAGTCGCGGCGCGAGCGGTACATCTACCGCGTGCAGAACTTCGACCCCGTGGCACTGCAGAACTTTGTGACGCAGTCCTTGCCCGACAAGATCGAGGGCGCGGGGGCCGTGCCCGGTGCGGCGGTTGCGGGCACCAAGAAGCCTGTCCGCATGGTTCTGGAGCAGAACGAGCGTCTGCTGATGATCGAGGCGACGCCGGAGGATTACGCCGAGGTGCTGGCGTTGATCCGCGCCGTCGATCGTCCGAAAATGCAGGTGTACATCAACTCGACCATCGCCGAGGTGGCGCTGACGGGGCAGCTTGAGTTCGGTGTGAACTACTTCTTCCAGGGCGACGCGGTCGAGAAACTCGGCATCTTCGGCCTCACCGCCAGCCCCGGCGCGGTGACGGGCACGCCAACCGGCAGCATCTTCTTCACTGGCTCCGATGGCTTGGCGCTGGTGCAGGCGATCCAGCGTGAGGCGAAGGTGAACATCCTGAGCCAGCCGCGGATCTATGTCACCGACGGGTTCAAGGCCAGCATCAATGTCGGCGGCGAGACACCCGTCGCTTCGTCCAGCGCGGAGACCAACGCGCAGGACCAGGGCAACACGCTCAGCCGGACCGACATCGAGTATAAGGACACAGGCGTCAAGCTTGAGATCAAGCCGAAGATCAACGAGTCCGGCCTGATCGCGCTCGAGATCACGCAGCAGAACACGGTGCTCGCCGCCCCGGACACGAGCACCCAGGCCGGCACCATCAGCCCCGCGTTCCAAACGCGCAAGATCGTGACCAACGTCACCGTGCCGAGCGGACGCACCGTCGTCATCGGCGGGATGATCGACGACCGCAAGGAAACCCGCACCGGCAAGGTCCCCATCCTCGGCGATCTCCCCCTCATCGGCGCGGCGTTCACCACCACCTTCGACCGCAAGGACCGCACCGAGCTCCTGCTCACCATCACGCCGACGATCATCCCCGAGCCGGTGGAGACCGTCACGCAGATGAGCGACTTCCTCCGTGCCGCCGAGGGCGTGCGATCGGTCTTCGCCGAGGCGCTCGACGAACTCCCCCGCGGCATGCTCGCGTCCCCGGCGTTGCCGTTCTTCAAGCCCGAGCCTGTCGAGGCGTCCGAAGGGGAAGAGCCCGTTCCCCCTTCCGCACCTTCCCAACCGCAGGAGCCTCAGTGACCCCTTCGTTCCGGGCAATACTCGGCGAGCCTCCCGTTCATCGTGGTACCGAAGTCCCGTCTGCGGGACTTCGGTGTTCGGGCGTGACGGGCATCAGGAGCACCGAAGTCCTAAAGACTGGACTTCGGCGCCACGGCATTCGTCAGCGCACCGATGTCACACGGCATCATCGTGCATTCACCCTCCTCGAAGCCGTTCTCGCGCTCGCCATCCTCACGGCGGTCATCGTCGTGTGCCTCCAGCTCCGTGCCCAGGTCGGCATGGTCGGGCGGCAGGTCGAACGCATCAGCGCGCGCGACAACGCCTCCGAGGCGCTGTTCCAGTCGCTCGTCAACGGGCTCCTCGGCCCCGCGACGGAATCACGGGAGAACGGCGTCCTGGTGTGGGAGGGCGTCCAGAACGGGGCGAAGTACAAGGTCACGCGCGAACCGGCCCGCGTGCCGAACCCGGTTGTCGGGCAGGTGGCTTTCGACGTCCCCGCCACGCTGAACGTCTACCGCTACGAGATCGCGCTGGGTACCGCCAAGTCGGAATTCATCTGGCACCGATGAATGTGATCCTGACATCCCCCACGCGGATCGCTTCGGCGCTCTGTCCTCGTGCCACCGAAGTCCTGTCTTCAGGACTTCGGTGCGGAAGCACAAGGGGCATCGTGAGCACCGAAGTCCTGACGACAGGACTTCGGTGGCACGGGTCACCGCGTGCCTTCACGCTGCTCGAAGTGGTCCTCGCCACTGCGGTGCTTGCCGCCGTGAGCACGCTCGCGGCGATGATGTTCGCTCAGGCCCGTTCGTGGAACGACGCGAACGCGTCGCATCTCAAGTCGATGCGCGTCACCCGCGTGACGGAGCTGATGACCCGCCAGTGGGCCGACCGTCGCAGCGCCGTCCCCGCCGACGGTGCGGGGGCCAAGGTTGTCGCGACGCCCGAAGAGCTCACGTTCGTCACGGCCACGCCCCTGCTGCACCACGGCTGGCCGCTCGTGCTGGCCACGTACCGCGTGGAGCCCGATCCGGCTCACCTTGGTGGAGCGAAGCGGTGGCGCATCGTGTACGAGGAATCCCGCATCTCTCGACTCGCGACCACCGGCGACGCGAAGGAGACGCAGATGGACAACCCCGCCACGGCGGACGAGGAGCCGCTCTCCACGGTGCTGCTGCCGGCGCTCTCCGCCGTGCGGTTTGACCGCTTCGGCCCGCGCTTCGCGCCCGAGGACGCCCAGCGTGCCATGGAGAACGGCGAGACCATCGACGAGAAGCGCGACCTCACGCCGGATTGGCGGGCGTATGACACGCTGTTCAAGGGACCGATCCCGGCTGTTCGCATCAGTGGCGAGCACGATGGAAAGGAGTTCGCATGCGTCTTCGTCATCGAGCGTTCGCGCTCCTGATCGTCATGCTGGCGGTGGGGGGGGTGTTCGCGCTGGGCCTTCGCAGCGCCGCGACGGCCCGCGCGGTGCAGGTCGAGTCCCGCGTGGTGTCGGAGCGCGTCAGCGGCGAGCGCGAGGCCCGCACCGCCGCGGTCCTGGTGCTCCGCGGCATCACCACCGCGCCCACCGAGAGCAACCGCGCCTCGAACCCGCTCGCCGACGCGTCGTCGTCTTCCTCCGGCCTTGACACGCCACCGAGCCTCGCCGACGCGGCGTCGAAGGAGGAAGAGGACAAGACCCCAGACCTCCCGGCGATCCTGCGCGAGATGCTCGGCGCCAACGCCGAGGAAGCCAAGAAGGCCGAACAGGCCGCGCGCGCCGGTGGCCTGCGCCTCGCCGACGGCGGCGGACTGACCGGTCGGCGCACCCGCGCCACCGACGGGCTCGCGTTGCTCCAGCGCGTCGGCCTGCCTTCGAGGCCGATCGACGTCCGCGTCGGCGACCGGTTGCTCCGTGTCACACTTACCGACGCCGGGGGGTTGCTGAACGTGAATAACGCCGATGAGCCGCGCTTCACGCGGTACCTCACGCTGAAGGGGGTGGACGCGCCGACCGCGCGCCGCATTGCTCAGCAGCTCCTCGACTGGCGCGACGAGGATTCGTTCGCCCGCCCCGACGGAGCCGAAGCCACCGAGTACGACCGCCGCGGCCTCCTGTGCCGCAACGACGACCTTTTCGCCCTTGAGGAACTCCTGTACCTCCCCGCCATGACGCGGGAGATCTTCGAGCGCATCCGCCCCGACCTCTGCGCAGGCGGCGACGGCAAGGCCCACCTGGGTACCGCCCCCGCCGAGGTGTTGCTGAGCATCGACGGTATGAGCCCATCGATCGTTGATCAGCTGCTGACGCTCCGCGTTGCCGGGGGCCTCACGCCGGACGCCGCCGATTCGGCGCTCCGCGGCGTGTGGGACCGCGCCCGCGAGCAGCTGCGTTTCCAGCCTTCAGGGTTCGTCCGAATCTCCGTTGAGACCGTCGGGCGGTTCACAAAGGATGGTGAGATTGAACCGGTCAAGGAGGCGCGGAGGTTTGAGGGGCTCGCGGTGGTCTCCGACGCCGGCGTGTCTGAGATCGGTTTGCGGGCGATGTAGAACATGTCCTCCGCTCGTTCGCCAAGCACCCACCGCCGCAATGAGACCGAGCCACCTCCCCAGCCGACGACCCGTAGAATCCCCCGCACCGAGAGCACTCGAATCACCATGCGTTTGATCCCCTGGACAACCCTTTCCGCCGCGATCGTTGGCGACGACCTCGTCACCGCGGTCGTGTCGCGCGGCCCGATGGGTGCGACGATGCGGCGCGGGCCGGTGCTGCGGCGGTTTCTTTCGATGCCCGCCGATGAGGCCCGCCGAGCGCTCAGCGCCGTCGACCCCGGCGCCTCCGCCCGTCTGATCTTGACGATCCCGACGTCGTGGTGCGCTGTCCGTCCCGTGCCAATGGACGCCCGCGCGTGGCACGGCGCGAAGGACGCCGTGCTCGCGTCCATCGAGCAGCTCGTGCCCGTTTCATCCGGCGAGGCGATGGTTGGCCTGGTCTCGCGCCGCCCCGGTGCAAGCGCCGCGGCGTCGGCCCCGTCAGAAGGTGCGGGTGCTGAAGAGGCGGGCTCGTCGTCGTCTGGCTGGCTGGTCGTCGCGCGTCGCCCGCAGGTGATCGCCTGGAGCGAAGCGCTCACCCGCGCCGCCGGGCGTGCGCCCTCGGCGGTTCTCGCGGCCCCGATGGCCGTGCTGGGCCTGGGCCTCCAGAACGCGGATCGGGCCGAGGTGCTGGATGAACTTGCCGGCCGCGTGGCGGTCCGTCACACGCTCAGCGGCGGCGAGATCGATGAACTCGCGGCGTCGCTCGGCCTTGGGGATGGTGCCAGCCCAGGCGCGGTGCGGATGCCCGGCGTCGATCCCGATATCGGCGGAACGGCGCTCCAGCCGCACGATCTTGCCGTCGGTGCAGCGCTGTGCGAGGACATCGGCGCAGGGATGTTTGTTCCCCTCGACGGTGTGTCGCGCCGTTCCGGGAACCGCTGGCTCGCCCCCGCCGCGGCCGCTGCCGTTGCCGCGGTGCTCTTCATCGGTGCCGGTCGCGTGTCAGATTGGCGATACGAGAAGGCGACGGAAGCACTGCTGGCCCAGCGCGAAGACCCCGACCGCAAGCAACGCCAGAAAGCCGTGGACGACGCCCGCGCGGCCACGCTCCGTCTCGCCGCGCTCATCGAAGCGGGTGTGAACCCCGCGTTGAAGTCGTGGCGTCCCATGCTGCCTGATCTTGCCGCGGCCCAGTCGGCGGTGCCTTCGAGCGGTTTCCTTTACCGCATCAGCCTCGACGCGGAGCGATTGGAACTGCGCGGCGAAGCCGAACGCACCGGCGACGTGCTGAAGAACCTCGATGCCGAGGGATCGCGGTTCGTCGGGATCACACAGCCCGACCCCATCTCGCAGGTGCCGCAGCGAAACCTCGAGATGTTTACCGTGCGGGCTACGCGCAAGCCCGTTGTGTCTGACGCGCCATCCGACGGCGGCGGGAAAGGCGGTGCCCAATGAGCACACCACGCAGTGGTGCCACGCCGATCCTGCTCGCGGGGGTTGTTGTGCTGGGCGGGGTGGTGCTGTACCGCAACTTCTTCTCAGCGCCTCTGGCTGACGAGGAGGCGGACACCGCCCCGACGCCGCGCGAGCGGTACCTGGAAGAACTCGCGCTGTCGAGGCGCCAGGACGCGCTGATCGAACAGTGGGGCCTGTGGGAGGGGGCTCTCGTTGGTGCGCGCTCGGCGTGGGTTTCGGTCTCGCGCGTGCTTGTCCGCGGGCGGACGATCGAACTCGCCGAGGCGGGTTTCCGCGAGCGCGTGCTCGCCGAGGTGAAGGACCTGAAGTTCATCGAGTCGAGCGCCAACACCCAGCGTGTCGAGGCAGCGCCCGCCACGCAGCCCGCGCCGAGCAACGCCGCGTCCGCACCAGCGGCGGCCGCGGTCCGCACCATCGGCCTCAAGGTGGATGTTCGTACTGATTCGCCCGCCGAGGTGTACCGCCTCATTGATCGGCTTGAGAACATGCCCGACACGCGCGCTGGGGTCATCGGCGTCGAGCTCCGCGGCCCCGGCCTGGCCCAGACACCCGGCGAAGTCAGCGCCACCATCACCGTCCACGCCCTTGCGCTAATTGGGGAGGGCACCTCGTGACCACCAGCCACCCCGAGACCGCCGTCGTATCCGCCCCCGCGGCACTGCCCGCCACGCGTCTGCGCCCCACGGCGTCGCGGGGCGGGGGCGCGCCCGCGGCGCGGGGGGGGGTAGACCCCGCGGCGCGCCGGGCGCAGGGGGGGGGGGGAGTGGATGA
>CAYZFW010000065.1:0-3246 GCA_964477615.1 uncultured Phycisphaeraceae bacterium
CGACGGCGTCGAAGGCCGCAAGGCCCTCCACCCCATGGAACTCGCCGCCGCGCTGCTTGAGACGTGACGCCGCGGGTCGAGACACACCCCGGTCGCGGGTGCCGTTGCGGCCTCTCGATTACCCTTTCCGCCATGTCCGCCCCTACGTTCAACCGACCCCACGGCCCGATCACCCTCGCCGAGCTCACCGACGGTCTGGTGTGGCCGAGGCTGCTCCGCGCCCTGATTCTCTCGCTTCGGCCCCAGCGGCTGGTCCTCGGCACGCTGGGCGTTGCTCTGATGCTGGGTGTTGCGGGGCTGCTCACGGTGCTCACCGAAGCGGAAAGAGACGGCGTGCGCCCGTCGGGCATCGGTGAGCGGCTGCTCGCCGACCTCGGCGACGGCGTCGGTGGGGCCGCGGCGTCGGCGGTCCGGTTCGACTTCGACGAAGCCTGGCGGTCCATCGATCTCACCCGCACGGCGTTCAGCGTTCACAGCGAGCGGTGGGGGATGCTGGTGCTCTCGTGCGCCGTGCTGCTGCCGGTGTGGCTTGTCCTCGGCGGGGCGATCTCACGCTCCGCCGCGCTGGAGTTTGCCGGTGGCCCCGACACCACGCTCGCGCGATCGCTGGTGTTTTCCGTGCGCCGACTGGGGGTGATGCTTCGCGCGGTGCTTTTGCCCCTGGCGCTGGCGGCGGTGATCTCCCTGGGGCTGAAGGCCTCGGGCTGGGCGCTGTTCTCACTGCCCGGCGTCAGCGTGATCGGGGCCGTGCTCTACCCGCTGATGGTGCTCGCCGGGCTGGTGTTCGCGCTCATCTGGGTCGGGTTTGTCATCGGACAGTGGTTGCTCGTGCCGGCGATTGCGGTTGAGAACACCGACGCGACCGACGCGGTGCAGCGGTCGTTCTCGTACGTGCTGGGCCGCCCGGCTCGGACGCTCGCTTACTTTGCAATCGCGGCGGCGGGGTTCGCCGTCGGACTCGTGCTGGTGCAATGGCTGGTGTCGACATCGGAAGGGCTGGCCAGGGCAGGGTCCTCGGCGTGGCTGACTCCCGAGCGAGCCACCCTTGTGCTGACGCCGGCCCGCTCGTCGGGGCTCTCGGCCTCTCTTCTCGACGGTTGGGCCTGGCTGATCGGCTGCGTGGCCGCGGGCTGGGCGGTGTCGTATCTGTTCACCGCGTCGACGCTGCTGTATCTGCTTCTGCGGCGCGTTCATGATGAGCAGGACCCCAGTGAGGTGTGGGTGCCGCCCGGTGCTTCTTCCTCGCGCGCCTAGGGCGCGAAGTGCGGTGGCGGCTTTCAGCCGATCGCCCAAACGAGATCGCAACCAAAAAATCTCGCTGAATCGTCCGGATTTGGATTGGACACCCACCAAATCTGGGGTAGGTTCTAGGACTCATGCTCAGCGCGCGGGGACACGTGTGGCCCGCCGGAGCGTGTGGCAGCGCGCCCGCACACGGCGCGACAACAAGAGGAGTGCAGTGATGTCTATTTCTACGCGCATCGGTCTGGGGACCGCAGCGGTGCTTTGCGCCGCGGCCGCGTCGAACGCCGCGATCTTTGTCTATCAGACGAACCTCAGCGGCCCCCAGGAGGCCCCGCCGAACGCTTCTCCCGGCACCGGCTCTGCGACCCTGACGTGGGACGACGTTGCCAACACGATGGAGTTGAACTTCACGTTCACCGGCCTCACCGGCAACACAACCGCGTGCCACATCCACGGGCCGACCGCCGTCCCCGGTGCGGGCACCGCGGGTGTCATGACCACGACTCCTTCGTTCCCCTCGTTTCCCAACGGCGTGACATCCGGCTCCTACAGCCGCATCTTTGATCTCACGCTCGCCTCCAGTTTCAACCCCTCGTTTGTGTCAGCCAACGGTGGCTCGGTGGCGAACGCCCGCGGCGCGATGAAGGCGGCCATCGACGGCGGACGCGCGTACCTCAACCTCCACACCAGCACCTTCGGCGGCGGCGAGATCCGCGGCTTCTTCGCCCTGGTCCCCACCCCCGGCACCGGAGCGATGCTCGGCCTCGCCGGGCTCGTCGCGATGCGCCGCCGGCGCTGATGCAGGTTGCCGCTCATTCTCAGTCCACTTCATCGGGCGTTGCCACCTCGGCGACGCCCGATTTCACAGCCCGGCCTCGCACCGTGACGGAGACACCCGTGAAGACCCTGACACTATTGGCGCTATGCGTCCCCGTTCTTGCGGTCTTGCCCTCGGCGATGGCCGACCACGCCGCCCCTGAAGTGCTCATCGGGCGGGATGCCGCGGGCCGGCTTTCGGTTCGTGCTGGGTTCGTGATGCCGCACCGGCTACCTTCCAGTGTGTTTTCTGCGTTCCCCGGGTTTGCGGAAGGGTTCCCTGGGTTTGAGTCACTGGATTTCGACGTTCCCGCCGACGGTCACTTCACGTTGCTCCCCGGGGCGCAGATCGAGGTGCTGACCGTTTCAGTTGACGCCGGTCTGCGGGTGACCAACGAGACCGGGAGCGGGTTCCTTGCCGCCGGCGACACGTACTTCTTTGGTCCCCCTTTCTTCGATTTTCACCCGCTCTGGCAGGTGCAATCGGGCTTCCACGGCCAAGTGTTCGCGGCCACGTTCATCGCCCGAGACCGATCTGGCACACACACCGACAGCATGCCGTTTACCTTGACTTTCACACCGGTGGTATGCCAAGGGGACTTCAACGGCGACGGCAAGATCAACACGCCCGATCTGGTGTACTTCCTGGGACGGTTCGGCTCTCCGCCGCAGCCCGGAGAGCCGTGGAACAGTGGCGACTTTGATGACAGCGGAACGATCGACACGCCCGACCTGGTGACGTTCCTCGGACGCTTCGGCAAGCGATGCACCTGATGGCGGCGGGTCGCGATCGAGCGGTGTGAAACCGCGAGTTCCCAACAGGAACGCCCTTGCAACGCGCGGAGGGCCGGTGGCATCCCATGATCACGGGAACCCGCCGGGTTCCGATATCGCCATCACCAAGGAACTCCACGATGCAAACCCGACTCAGGGCCGCTCCTGTCGCCGCGCTCATTGTTGCCGCGTCGCCGTTGCTACAAACCGCGAACGCCCAGAGCACAACCGGCGAATCTACAGCCACGGCGGGCGGCGGGGTCGCGGATCTCTCGCCCGTGTTCTCCGGCTCCAAAGCCGGTGTATTCGTTCTGGCTTTCAGCGCGCCCGGCGCGGACGGCGGTGCCGCATTGCAGACCCTCAGCGAACTGAGCGCTGGCGCGCATCGCCGAAGGCATCATCACCGGCATC
>CAYZFW010000065.1:3256-9309 GCA_964477615.1 uncultured Phycisphaeraceae bacterium
GCGATCGAAGATCCGACGGGCGCGATCGCCAAGCGATTCAGCGCGTCCCAGGGTGAGATCGTGGCCGTGGACCGCGCCGGCACCGAGATCGCCCGCTTCCCCTCGGGCACGCCGCTGGGCACGATCGGGGACCGGATTGAGAAGTCCCGTGCCGCCCCCACCCGCGAGTACAACATCCCTTCCAAGACCGCCCTGGCCCTGGAGGGCTACGACCCAACTTCGTACTTCGATGCGCCCAAGCCCGCCAAGGGCGATGCGAAGGTCACTACGCGCTACCGCGGCGTGGTCTACCGCTTCATCTCCGCACAGACACGCGAGAAGTTCAACGCCGACCCCGAGAAGTACGTCCCGACCTACGGCGGCTGGTGCGCCACCGCCATGGCCGAGGGCGACAAGGTCGAAGTTGACCCCACCAACTACAAGGTCACCCGCGGCCGGCTGTTCCTCTTCTACAAGGGATTTCTGGGCAACGCCCGGAACGACTGGGAGAAGAACGAGGACGCCCTTGAGAAGAAGGCGGACGGGTCATGGGCGAAGATCGCGAAGTGAGCGTGACACCGAGATGCACGTACAAATGAAAACCGGCGTCGCCCTTGCGACGCCGGTTGTGTTGTTGGAACCTCGCTCAGATCAGCCCGCCCGAGGGCGGGACGTGGTCAGGGCGTGTTGCAGTTGGCGCCGAAGAAGCCCAGCAGCGTCGTGAGGTCGAGCGTGTCGGTCACGCCGTTGCCGTCGAAGTCACCGCCGAAGGGACCTTCGGCGATGTCGCCGAAGCCTGCGAGGAAGTTGGTGAGGTCGACCGTGTTGACGAGGCCGTCGCCGTTGGTATCGCCGGGGCACGATTGCCCGGTGATCGAGACGTTATCGACGAACCAATCGTCGAAGGCACCGGCGGTCGCGAGAGCACGGATCCGCAGACGGAAGTTGCCGTGCTTGGCGGCCGCAGGGAGCGCAACGTCCACGAGGGTGTAGGTGGTGCCGTCGGGCAGGGAGCCCAGGTGCCGGCCCATCTCGGTATAGGTTCCACCGGTGTTCTGGTACTCGATGATGAGGTCATCGCCGGCGTCGGGGCTCTCGCCGCCGCCGCGAACCTGGAAGGCGTACTGGAGTCGGAGGTTGGTATAGGAGTTGAGGTTGATGGTCCGTGAGGTGATGACGTCGCCGGTCGCGGTGGGGCTGCCGTTGAAGCGGGCCGAGTTGGGCTCGGTTGGTTCGGCGATGCCCAGGGTGTCGATGGTGGCGTTGCCGAACGACGACCAGTTGGCGGGGTCGAAGCTCGTCGTGGGGAACTCGTCGGAGAAGGGCAGGCCCGCGGCCGAAGAGCCGCTCACGGTGACACTCACGGTGGCGATGTTGGAGTCGCCGCCGTCAGGTGCCACACCGTTGTCGTTCACCTTGTACGTGAACGATTCACTGCCGGTGAAGCCGGGCTGCGGCTTGAACCGCACCTGGTTCGACGAGAGGGTGTACGGGACCGACAGGATGTTCGAGCCGTTGCTGAGGTCTTCCACCAGCGCCGTCGCGGGGAGCGAAAGGATGGTGTAGACCAGTGCGCCGCCCGGCTGCCCGTCGTCCGAGCCCGCCAGGGTCATGCTCACGCCAAGGTTGAGCGGGGTGTTGAACGCCATGTTGCCGGCGAAGGGCGGGCGAGGACCGCAGGAGGGATACCCGCTGAGGTCCGAGGCGCCGAAGTCCGGGTTGAGCGAAGTGCTGCCCGAGAGGCCCGCGAGACCGTCAACCGCGGCGATGTTGAGGTAGGTCACCTCGATCGTGCCGTTGAAGTACAGCGACACCTGGAAGGTGTTCTGGTTCGAGCTGTTGTGTTCGGTCACGTTGAGGTACGTGATGGTCAGGCGGTCGGGGAGCTGCTTGTACGAGATCTGGCCGGCCTGCGTCGGGTTCAGATCGTCGAACAGCATCGAGACACGCGGGGTATCGAAGTGATCGGCGAAAGTCTCCGAGAGATCGGTGTCGCCCGCGGTGAAGGTGATGTAGCCGTTCGAACCAACGAAAACGCTGGAATACGACACGCCGTAGAGCTTCACAGTCTGGCCGCCGGTGAGGGCGACGTTCGTGTTCGAGTCATCGGTGAGGCTGAGCAGCGTGCCGCCTGCCGGATCGACCGGGAGGGCGAAGGACGGGGCGCGGCAGAGCGTGTACGCGGAAATGTTCGCCGCGGGCGTCCAGGTGTAGGTGGTGTTATCGAGGTCGTTGCCAGCGGTCCAGAGTTCCGTGAAGAAGTCCGGCACCACGGCGGTGTTGAAGGTGTAGCACGACCCGCCGTTGTCGTCCGAGCCGGCGTTGCCGGCATCGTCCTGGGCCGAGAGGTCGAAGAAGAACGCGGTCGAGGGCACGAGGCCCGACACGTTGAAGGTGTGGGTGGTGCCGCGGGCCGAGTTGAACGTCTGGGTGAAGGTGCCGCACGCGGTGCCGATGCGGAGGGTGCCGCGGGCGGGTTCGTTGGTGGTACAGGTGACTGTGGCGACACGCGGGCCGACGGCGCTGACGGTCACGCCCGCGATGGTCGGGGGCGTGCAGTCGACGGTGGCGCTGGAAGTGACCGTGGCGGGGCTGCCGCCGCCGCTGTCGGCATCGAGGTACGTCAGCGTCACGGTGTCGCCATCGTTGGCGGAGATGCCTGAGCCGAGCACGATGGAGCCGCGGAAGTCCGCGGCCTCAGCGGCCACCTCGGTCAGCACCACGTTCACGCCCGTGGGGTTGGACGTCGAAGCGACGTTCACCGTCACGGTGTCGATGACCGAGTTGCTGGTGTTGAGATCGCAGTCGACCACCTTGAGGTTCGCGGTGGCGCCGCAGGGATAGAGGCTCTTGTCCAGCCCGGCCACGCCGGTGCTGGAGCAGCCGACAAACTGCGGCGAAGCAACGATCGAGAACGGCTGCGGGCCTTCCGGCACCGTCGTGCCGCGCACCTCGACCAGCCAGGCGCCGGGCTCGGGGTTCGCGACGTAGACCTGCTCGATGTTGTCGACGTGGTTCTCCTGCGTCTGCACGGCCGGGGCGGCGGGGTTGCCGCTGAGGCCCTGCAGCGTCCAGGGGTACGCACGCACGTTGCTGGGGCTGGTGACCACCAGATCAAGGTCGTTGATCAGGCCACCCTGACCCTGCCCACCGACGGGTGGCGTCGAGGGGAAGTCGTCCCACGCGAGGGTGACCTTCAGCGGGTCGGTGCCGCCGGGTGGCACGATCACGAGATAGGACGCGCTGCCGCCGTTGCCGACGTCCGCGGCCTTCCAGTTGCCCGAGCGCATCTGCTCGATGGCGGGCACGATGCGGATGGTGCCGTAGCCGAACTGGTTGTCCGGACCAACGTTGCCCTTGTCCACGGCGGTGTGGGCGAGGAACGCCTTGAGCATGCTGTTGCGGGGCAGCGGCTCGGAGGGGTACTGCACCTTGAAATCCTGCAGGAGCAGGGCAAGGCAGCCGGTGGTGGTGGGGGTGGCCATCGAGGTGCCGCTCTTGCTGCTGGAAGCGGTATCGCTGCCGCTGCCGCACGAGACGGTGTTGACGCCGGGGGCCGAGATGTCGGGCTTCATGCGCCCGTCGTCCGAGGGGCCCCACGAGGAGAACGTGGACATGTTCTCGTTGACGGTCGTTCCGTCCACGGCGCCGACGGCGATGTGGTTCTTGGCGCACGAGGGCGGGGCGGTGAGGTGGTAGCCGCTGGGAACGCCAGGGTTCACGGTGTCCAGGCAGCGGGTGCTCTGACGTTCGTTGCCGTTGGCCCACACCACGCGGAGCGGGTTGCCGTCGGAAAGGCCGGCGGTGCCGCGGACGAGCTGGTCGATGATCTGCGACGTGGTGCCGTAGTCACCCTGCCAGTCGCAGGGGTAGCCGTTGGTTGAGGTGTTGGTGCCGATGGAGTTGGTGGTGATCTCCACGCCGTTGTTCGCAACCGCAGCGGAGTAGTCCGACACAAGGTCGCCGGGGATGTTGAACAGGAAGCCCTGCGTCAGACCACCGGGCACCTGGAAGCCCGCCGAGATGATGCTGACGCCCGGGGCCATACCTCGCGAGACGGCGGGGACGACGGAGTTCGCGCCCACGGTGCACGCGACGTGGGTCGCGTGGTCGCTGAGGGTGGCGTTGTCGCCGGCGAGGATGGACGCCCGACCACCGTAGCTCTGGTGCGTCGTGCGGATCTGGCCGCCGTCATAGACGAGGACCTTCACGCCAGCGCCATCAAGGTTGTACGGGGCGGCCTGGGCGAGGTACGCGCCGGTGCGGTTGCCCGAGTTGGCGTTGGTCTCGGAGAACTGCGGCAGCGGCGCCTCGGTCCACTGCACCACGTCCAGCGAGGCGAGCGCCTTCACCGACGACATCGGCAGCGACACGATCATGAACTGGGCCGCGTTCACGCGGTCGATCACGGTTCCACCGACGGACTCGACCGCGAACAGCGCCTCGCCGATCATGTCGACGTCGCGGTGGAAGAGCACGTTCACGGCGACGATCGGGTCGCGGGCGCGGTCGGCGTCGATGATCTGGCCTTCCTTCTTGCCCGAGTCGATGGTCATCCACTCGTACGCACGCTCTTCCATGAGATCGCGCTGGATCTTGGCACCGAAGGGGATCGCGGCAACCGAGCGCACGCCCTCGATGCCCGCGCCGCCGCGGGCCGGTTCGAGGTTCGCCGCCGCGGCCTGCGTCACCGTGGCGAAGAACGCGGTTCCGCCAAGGAACGAGCCGAGCGTCATGCCCTTCTGGGCCAGGTTCGCACGTTGCTCTTCGGTGGGGATGGCGTCGAGCTGCACCACCATGCGGCGCTGCGCTTCGCCCTTGAGTTCGGCGTTGATCGCCGCACGCATCTGGTCGCTGTTCATCGCGGCGAAGCGCGTCACCGCGCTGTTCTGCCACTTCACTTCGTCCTGACGCGCCTTGGGTGCGCCGAGCGAAGGTGCCACGCACGCCAGGGTGCCTGCGGCGAACACCAGCGCCGCCATCCCGAATCGGACGTGGGCACTGGTACGAATCTTCTCGGATTGCATGAAACCGATCCTCCTCTGAAAGCGGACAGTCTCTCCGCGTTCTCAGCCCCGCACGTGCAAGCGTTCTCACGCCGCACGAACGGCACCGGTCTGCGACCACCGGGGCCACACGCTGCCCCGGCCGGCGACGGAACCGCCGACGGGCCGCAAACCTTGACGCTTCAGAGTCGCCGAACATCGGGGGTCGGTCAAGGGACTTGTCTGGAAATCACCCACGAGCGGACAGTGAATCGGTGCCCGATTCTGGGCAGCGTGGTTTCTGAACGTCCGGCGTGCCGACGCGACGCCGAGGGCCATGAGACGAAAAAACGCGAGCCGACGTGGCCCGCGCGTTCGTTGATTGTGCATGGATATCCGGTCCGAGAATCCCGAGCGATCGACTACTTGCCGACGACTTCAAGCAACTCCACCTCGAAGATCAGCGTCGCGTTCGGCGGGATTACCGGGGGACGCCCCGACTCGCGGTACGCCAGCGGACCGGGGACCACCAGCCATGCTTTGCCGCCGGGCTTCATCTTGCCGAAGCCCTCGATCCAGCCTTGGACGAGTCGGTTGAGCCCGTACTCCAGCGGCTCGCCGCGGTCGACCGAGGAATCGAACTTGTTCCCATTGACCAGCCAGCCGGTGTAGTTGGCGCGGATGACATCGGTGGGAGCGGGAGAGACGCCTTCGCCGGCCTTGGTTTCGAGATACCACAGACCGCTTTCGAGCTTGGTGCCGGGCGTGACATCAACGCCCTTGGCCTTCAGCCAGTCCATCGCCTTGGCGAACTGCTCATCGGGGGTGCCGAGGGCCTTGCCCATGTCGAGGAAACGCTGCTTGGCGGCGTCCTCGATGCTCTGCTTGGCGGCGTTGCGCTTCTGGAGTTCGGTCTTGGCCTTCTCGACGGTCGCCTCGGCGGCGGCCTTCGCGGTATCCAGGTCCGCGGTAGCGATCCGCTCGACCTTTTCGATGGCGATGGGCTCAATCGGACACGGCTGGCCGCCGATGGAGGCTTCGTTCCGGGTCGGCACACCCTTGATCGCGTCCACCACGCCCTGCCCGGCG
>CAYZFW010000066.1:0-9217 GCA_964477615.1 uncultured Phycisphaeraceae bacterium
CCGTTCCTTCAGTGGCTCGTCGTGCCGCCGGTCGCCTTTTGTGGCACTGGAGGGCCCTTGTTGTTGGGTGAACGATCAGGGGAGTTCGCGCAGGATCGCCCGCACCGGGCTCGCGTCACAGCCCAGCAGCTTCAGCGGTACGGCGATCAGCTCGTACACCCCGTCGGCCACATCCGTCAGCACCAACCCCTCGATGATGGCCATCTCGTGGCGGAGGAACGCCTTGTGGGCCGGGAGGTCCTTGCTGTCGAAGAGGTCGACACTGGGAGTATCGACGCCCACAAGCTTCACGCCCATCTCGAACATGAGGTCCACCAGCTCGGGGCTGAGCCCTGCGAAGTCCTTGTTCCAGTGGCGAAAATCCGGGAAGGTGCGGGTGCGGAGGATCACGCGGGGAAGATCGATGGACGCTTCCACCTGCTCCGGCGTCACGCGCGTGCCGGGCTTCGCGTTCACCGTCACCACCTGGCACTCGCCGATATAGAGGTCCAGCGGCATCTGGTCGATGGTCGGCGCGTCGGCACCGTAGTGGCTCGGCGCGTCGGCGTGGCTGCCCATGTGCGTTGTCGAGCGGATGACGCTCGTCGTCACGGTGCTACCTGTCTTGATGTGGCCCGTGACCGCGCGGGTGTAGGGCACGTCGCCGGGCCAGACGTTCAGGGTCTCATCGATGGGCGGGGAGATGTCGTAGAGGCGTCGCGGCATGGGTGGGGTGGCTTGGGGTTTCGGGCTTGGGGCTTGGCGATTGAGCGTGCTTTGACCTCGAAACTCAAAGCTCAGTTCTCACAGCTCAAATCTCACGCAATGAGGTGCTTTCGAGTGGGTCAGGGGTTGTCCTGAGGTTCCTTCTTCATGAAGACCCCAAGCGCGAACACAAGCATTGCAAGCAGCGCGCTGATGCCGATGACGACGGCCATCGGAAGGTACGCCGCCGCGAAGATGGAGCCCGCGTTGGGTGCGTAGGCGGCGAGCGCGTCAAAGAGTCGTACGGCCTCGGGGTCCGAACCGCGCGGCGAGATCGTGTGGACGCCGAACGCACCGCCGCCACGCGCGTAGTAGCCGATCGCCATCCCCCCCTGAGCGATAAAGCCGGCACCGAACCCGCCCATCCCGAAGCCGCCGACACCCATGCCGCCCGCGGCTACGCCCGGAACCGCCACCGCCATCCCGCCGGCAGAGAGAAGGCCGCCAATCGACATGCCGCCTGCGGAGAAGACGCCGACAGAAAACCCTCCTGCGGCGAAGACTCCGGTGGCGCGTCCGCCGAGTGCGATCACGCCGGTGGCAACGTCACCCAGTGCGATGAACCCGCGTGCATGGCCGTACCGCTCACCGGCTTCGAGGCGCGGGCCGGTGGCGATGGAAAGAAACGGCATGCCCCAGACGGTGGCGCTCGACGTGTAGCGGCGGGTGCGGTACTGCCCGGGGAGTTTCGACGCCGTCACCCGGGCGAGGACCTCGATGATGGGCTTGCCACACTCGGGGCAGCGCGAGGCGTCGGCGCTGGCCGACAGGTCATAAAGACAGTTCGAGCAGTACGGCGTGCCGATGGGAAGATCGGGCTGGCGGCGCGTGTCGATCGGGCCTGGGGTGGGGGCGGCCATAGTGGACGTCATCGTACCGGGAATCGCACCGAATCACTGAACGCCGAAGCCGTCACTGAGTCCGCGAAGTGACGGATTATCGAGCGATCCAGATACGATGTTGCGATGCCCGGCCAATCGCATCGAGTCTGGGTCCACGGGATCATCACGCTACGGGGCTGGTGGCTCCCGGGAGATGCACGCGGATTCCGGAACCGTGGGCACCACATTCACTCTTCAGGTGATTACCGCAACCCCCCGCCACCCGGCGAACACGCGGCGTTGCGCCGCTACAACGAATCGCGTTCATTGCGCGTAGAGCCTCTATCGCTCGAGGAGCGCGGACGAGCAGGCATGGCGCTGGTGAAGAAACTGCGGAACAGAGGATCGGAGGTTCTCATCATCGCGTGCGGGCGCACTCACGCGCACATGCTGTTCTCGCTGGCAGACGACGACGCGCTCCTCGACTTGGGCAGCGCCAAACAGGCGGCCTCTTTGGCAGTCGGTCGAGCGGCGGGGCGGTTGTGGGGACGCGGGGGCGGGGTGAATCGCATCCGAGACCGGGCACATCAGGTCGCGGTGTTCCGGTACATCGAGAGGCACAGGTCCGAGGGGGCTTGGGTATGGACGTTTCGCGACGAGCCTCCGTAGTCCATCCGCCACTTCGCGGACTCAGCGGCGGCTTCGCTAACCGGAGAACGAGGGGCTCAAGCTCTCCCCCCCACCAACTCCCGCGTCGGCACACGCCCCAGCGCCCGCACACTCGGCCACGCGCTCAGCAGCGCCAGCACGGTCAGCATGGCGCACCCCGACCCAATGGCCAGCCACGGCGGCACGACGCGCGTCTCGATGCCCAGCAGCATGTGGTGCATCCGCGACCCCGCGAGCGATGCCTGCAGGCCCAGCATCGTGCCCAGCACGCACGACGTCAGCGAGACCAGCACCACCTCGCCCAGCACCAGACGGGTGAGCACCGAGCGTTCGGCGCCCACGGCCCGCAGCACGCCGAACTCGAAGCGCCGCGCGTCGATCCCCGCGACCACGATGTTGCCCACGCCGAAGCACGCGATGAGCATCGCGGCCACCGCCACGATCGACGCGATGAGCAGCCCCTCCTGCCCCAGCTTGGCGATGGTGGCCTTCACCTCCTTCGCCGAGCCGACCATCGCCGCGGGGCCGACCACCGAGCGGAGGTGCTGCGTGACCCCCGCGTCGTCGTTCTCGTCGTCGAGCGCGACCTGGATGAGGTGGATGGCGCTCGTGCCGAACACGCGCTGCAGGTCTTCGCGGCTGCCGAAGACCGCGCTCACCGCTTCCTCGGCGTACTGCTTGCCGATGTCGAAGAACGCGTTGACCACCTCGAGGCCCGGGCTGCTGACGGCACCGACGATCTCGAACTCGTGCTTCACGCCCTTGTGTGTGATCGGGAACGCATCGCCCACTTTGTAGCCGTTCTGGGCGATGAGGAACTCCTTGGCCACGAGCACCGCGCCGCCCTCGCTGAGACGCCGCTTCGCGTACTCAGGGTCGCCCGCCTCGAAGCGGAGGTTGACGAGGCGGAAGAAGGGCTCGGGCTCGAAGGCGATAAAGGTGGTGCGCCGCGTGCCGAACGCGCTGACGCCGAAGGTCTTGCCGCCCTCGATGCGGAGCAGGCTGATGGCGCAGGTGCCCTTGACGCCGGGAAGTGCTTCGATCTTCCGCTGCGTGGATTCGTCGAGACCGTTCCAGGACTGGACGAAAGCGTCGGGGAACTTGAATCCGCCGAGGAAATCGCGGAACACCGACCCGCCGACGGTCCAGATGACGGTCATCATGGCCAGGCCGATCATGAGCGCCCCGGCGGTGAAGCCGTTGCGGAACGGGTGCTGGGCGGTGAAGCGGCCGAGGAGTGCGGGCGGGATGCGCATCAGCCGCGCAACCGGTGCGGCGCACACCTTCGTCACGAACAGGCACAGCGGCACGCCCAGCAGGAAGTACCCGATGAACATTGCGGGCAGGCCGGTCAGCGCGTAGGTCCAGAACGACGTCTGGGCATCGGGGATGAGCAGGATCGAGACGAGCTGCCACGCGAGCCCCGCCGCGGCGGCGCCGCCGCACAGCCACACCCACTTGGGTTTGACCGCGTGCGCCTGGCTGGCGACCGCGCCCAGCGGCCTTGAGCGTGCCGCCTTGACCGCCGGCCACAGCGCGCCGCCGATGCCCGCGCAGATCGCGCCCACGACCCCCGCGATGAGCGCCACCGGCGACACATGGAACCCTGCGGCGAAGCGGTCGGGGAACATCGAGATCAGGACGAACACCAGCCCCGCGCCGGTGGGCACGCCGATGAGCGCCCCAGCCACGCCCAGCGCCGCCCCCACTCCCACCTGTGAAGCGAAGAGCTGCCCCCGTGTGGCCCCGATGCAGCGCATCACGGCGAGTTCGCGCTGCCGCTCCAGCAGGTTGGTGGTCAGCCCCGTCAGCACGATGAACGCCGACGCCACAAAGCCAAGCACGGACACCAGCAGGTACACCAGCCCCGCGGCCTGCGTTTTCTTCTTGATGCCAGAGGTAATGCCCGCCGTGGGCTCGACGTAAAGGTCCTTGGGCAGTCCTTCGGACCACTGCCTCGCGAGCGCTTCGGGGTCGCGCCCCTGTTCCAGCGCGATGCGGACTTCGTTGACGCGACCGGGAAAGCCGGTCACCTGCCACAGCGTTTCCAGAGCCACCGTCGCCTCGGGGCGCTTGATCTGCTTGAACGGCAGCCCCGGCGTTAGGCCCACGATCGTCCACCGCTGCGGCGAGGGTCCGACGGTCTCGAGCGTGTCACCGACGCCGACCCCCAGTTCGCCCGCGGTGACGGCGTCCAGCACCGCCTCGTTCACCTTCGCCACCGCGCGACCGCCGGCGAGGATCGTCTGCTCACCCAGCGGCGGCTCGAGCGCGGGGTCGATGCCGGTGACCATCGCCTGCACCACGGGGAGCGCGTCGAGCGCCGCCTGGGCCGAAGCATCGGCGCTGGTAGGAGCGCGACGGATCGCCGCGGCGCCGCGGGCGCGGGGGGCGACGGCGCGGACGCCCTCGCGCCCGATGAAGCGTTCCTGCACCGCAAGATCAAACCGGTCCTCGCCCACGCGCTTGAGGCGCAGGTCCGCCGCACCCACGACGTTCGACACCCCTCGCTCGAGACCGGCGTTGAGCGATTCCAGCGCGCAGGCGATCGAGGTCAGCAGCGCGGTGGACGCGGCGACCGCCAGGGCTAGCAGACGCGTCCGCCTAGGCCGACCGGCCAAGGCGTTGAGCGTGAGCCGCCAGATCGCCGCCGTCCATCCCATCGGTGTTCATCTCCTCGACGACGCGCCCGTCGCGCATGAAAAAGACGGTGGAGCAGTGCGCCGCCGCGGCGGGCTCGTGGGTCACCATCAGCACGGTCATCGCACGCTGGCCCGCCAGAGATTCAAGCACGGTCCACAGCGCCTCGCTGGCCCGCGAGTCAAGATTGCCTGTCGGCTCATCGGCGAGCAGCACCGGCGGCGAGAACAGCAGTGCCCGCGCGATGGCCACACGCTGCTGCTCGCCCCCCGACAGCGCCTCGGGGCGGTGGTCGGCTCGCCCGGCGATGCCGAGCGAATCGAGCAGTTCCATGGCGCGGGCACGCAGCCCCGGCCCGCTCTCGCCGGCGAGCATCGCGGGGAGTTCGACGTTCTCCAGCGCCGTCATCGTGGCGATGAGGTTGAACTGCTGAAAGACGATGCCGATGCCCGTGCGCCGGAACGCCGTGAGTTCACGTTCGGACATCGTGTCGGTCCGTCGCCCGCCGACCTCGATGGTTCCCGAATCCGGGGTATCGAGCGCGCCCAAGAGGTGAAGCAGTGTGGACTTGCCGCAGCCCGAGGGGCCCATGACGGCGTAGAAGCCGGGCTTGTCAATCGAAAGGTCCACGCCGCGCAGGGCGTCCACCCGGCGTTCACCGAGTTGGTACGACTTTGTCAGCCCATTGCAGCGGAGCATGGTGCAGCGACCCAAACCGAGACTGGGGATCACGCCTGGAGACAGCGCGCGGGCCAGACACATGGCCAAACCGCCGATTCCAACGCTCGGCACGAAACAATCATCCGAGCGCCGCGGTTATCGATCAGACCTTGTATTTGGATTCATACGCCGCAGAATCCAGCAGCTTCGCCAGCCCCGACGCGTCGCTCACCTTGATCTTCACCAGCCAGCCCTTGCCGTAGGGGTCGGTGTTGACCGCGGAGGGATCATCGCTCAAGGCCGTGTTTACGGCGGTGATCTCGCCCGCAACGCCCGAGTAGATGTCGCTGGTGGCCTTGACGCTCTCCACCTCGCCCACGCTCTCGCCGGCCTTGATCTTCGTCCCCACCGCCTTCATCTGGACATAGGTGATGTCCGTCAGCTCGTTCACGGCGAACTGGGTGATGCCCAGGACGACCGTGTCGCCCTCGGTGCGGTGCCACTCGTGGCTGTCGGAGTACTTGCAGTTGGTGGGGATGGGCATGGGAGTTTGTGGAGGTGGGAAGGAGGCAGGAGGATCGGTCTGGGAAGGAGCGGACGGAAGGGAACGAGGACAAACCGAAAGGACGATGCTAACGCCTCCCGAGTGCGCGGCCAATCCAGCCCGACTTCGCACACCAAATTGTCCCCCGCCTGATGGGAGTTTCGCCGGACAGGTCGGTTACGACCAAGAAACCCCTCACAAACTGAATCGTTCGGCGTTTCAAGCCCGAATCTCCGCTTGCCCGAGAATCGTTTGCACGGAATAATCATCAAAGAGGGCGAACCTCCCTCGCACAGCGAACGAATCGACCGGCAACCCCCGAAACCAACCCGAGAGCACCCGAACCCCCCGAGCGGGCACGCGGCGACTGCCGCACCGTTCGAACAACAGTCTTTCTCCCCTCCAGACGGTCTGGCCCCTCGGGGCTGGACCGTCTCTTTTTTCATGATCTGTTTGGTATGCTGGGGCGGTCTTGGCGGGTGATTCCCCGCCCCCCGACGGCCCGATGTTGGCGGTACATTCCCGCCGCCCTGTTCAGCGGAAGCCCGGACCTTGATCGGTCCCCGTTCGGATCGTCCGGCCCCTCCGCCCCCCGCACGAAGGGTGTTCACCCCAGCATGCTGCTCACGCTGTCCGATCATTCCTTCCGCACGTTTCTGAGCGGGGCAAAGCCCAAGATGTCGCTGCTGGATCTGCCCAAGATCGCGCGCGAGGAGCTCGGGCTCAACGGGCTCGTGCTGCACACGTCGAATCTCACCGGGTGGGACCTCCCGAAACTCGAGGGCTTCCGCGACCGCTGCGACAAGGCCGCGGCTCCGTGCCTTCTGCTGGTGGAGAGCGAACCACAGCGCATCGGTGATCCAGACGCGGCGGCTGCGGCCGCGGCGGACGAACGGATGGCGCGGGTGCTGCAGGTCGGGCACCGCCTGGGTTGCAGCGCCGTGGCCATGAGCCTGCGCGACCCCGGGGCCTCGGGCAGCCTCGACGCCGTCGCCACCGCGCTCAAACGCGTGGTGCAGCGGGCCGAGCGGCTGGAACTGAATCTGCTCATCTCCCCCACCGCGGGCATCACCGGGACACCCGAGAAACTCACGGGCATGATCCGCAAGGTGGGCGGGTTCCGCATCGGGGCGTTCCCGGATTTCGAGGCGGCCAGTGCGGGCGGACCGGTCGGAACTGCGAACGACTACCTTCGTGCCCTCACCCCGTACGCCAGCGTGGTCTCCGCGTCGTTCACCGCGTTCGACGCCTCGGGCAAGCACAAGGGGTTCGACTTCGAGGCGTGCGTCAAGGCGGTCGAGAGCGTGGGCTTCGACCAGACGATCTCGCTAGAATGCCGTGGCAGCGGCGACCCGCGGGAAGCGATCACGCGGGCCAAGGCCTCGTTCGAGACTCTGAGCGCATCAGAAACGCAAGAGGAGGCGCCCGAGGACGATGACGCAGACGAGTAGCCCAAGCCCGGCTGGTGCGAGGTTGCGCGTCCCGCTGACGCCGGTTTCTGTTTCCATCGAGTCGCCCGCCGGGGGCGCGGTGCTCGAAGCCCACGACGCTCGACCATTCGATCAGATCCAGGCTGACAGCACCCCCGCCGACGAGGACCGGATGCGACGACTCATCGTGACCATCGACGGGCCGGCGGGGACCGGGAAGTCCTCCGTGGCGCGCGACCTGGCAAAGACGCTCGGTCTGGAATTCCTCGACACCGGCGCGATGTACCGGGCCGCGACCGCCCTCGCCATCGACCACGGGCTGAACCTGCGGGACGAGCACGCGGTGATCCGCCTCCTGCGCGAGGCCGACCTGACGTTCGACTGGACGACCGACCCGCCGACGCTGCTGGCGTTTGGCAAGTCGATCATGAACCGGCTGCGGGACGCGGATGTTTCGGGGCAGGTGTCGCCGGTGTCGCAGCTCCGAGCTGTTCGAGAAGTCTTGGTCGAGGCGCAGCGCCGAATCGGGGAGGCGCACCCGCGGCTGGTGTCCGAGGGGCGGGACCAGGGGTCGGTCGTGTTCCACGACGCCGAGGTGAAGTTCTATATGACCGCGAGCGTGGAGGAGCGGACGCGCCGGCGGGTCCGGCAGCTCATCGACGCGGGACGGAGCGTCGACGAGGGAGCCATCCGAGCCGAGATCATCGACCGTGACACGCGGGATTCGACGCGTGAAGTCGGACCGCTGGTGTGCCCGGACGACGCGGAATCCGTGGACACCTCCGAAATGAGCCAGGACCAGGTGGTGTGCCGGCTGGCCGAACTCGTGCGGGAGCGGGCGGCCGATGCGCTGGCCAATGTCGGCGCGATGCGCGTTTCGTAGTCCACATCCGGCTTCACTGGGCGTTCCTGCCCCGGCGTATATTCACGCCGTGCCGCGTCCACCACTCTCACTCACGTTCCCCGGTCAGTCGCTCCGCTCGGTGCTTTTCTATTCGTGCATCCGCAACGCCGCGGCGTTGGCGTACGCGGTGCTGTATCGGGCCCGGGTGTTCGGCGCATCAAACGTACCCGCCACCGGCGCGTGCCTGATCGCGGCGAACCACCAATCGCACCTCGATCCACCTTTGATCGCCTCGTCCATCCTGCACCGCGCGATCCACTTTGTGGCCAAGGCGGATCTGTTCAAGTTCGCCCCCTTCGCATGGCTGATCCGAAATCTGAACTCGATCCCGGTGAAGCAGGACGGCTCGGCCGATCTGGCCGCGATCCGCGACATCCTCGCACGGCTGTCCATCGGCGCCCCGGTGCTGATCTTTCCCGAAGGCGGACGCACGATGGACGGGAAACTCGCGCCGTTCCAGCGGGGCGTCTCGCTGCTGATGAAGAAGGCTGGCTGCCCCGTCGTGCCCTGCGCCGTCGAAGGCTGCCGCGACGCGTACCCCCGCGGCGGGGCGTTCCCAAAGTTCTGGGGGCGGCGCGTGGCGGTGGCCTTCGGGAAGCCGATCCCCCACGACGAACTGCTCAAAGACGGGGCCGAGGCGGGCCTGCTGCGGCTGGCCACGGAGATCGAGATGCTCAGGCTGGAACTGCGCGCCAAGCTGCGGGCCTCGACCGCCGGGCGGTTCCCGCCGCCGGGACCGGGGGACGAGCGCGGCGAGGCGCGAACGGCTTGAGTATCGGTGGGGCAGGCTTCCAGCCTGCCTCCC
>CAYZFW010000067.1:0-9154 GCA_964477615.1 uncultured Phycisphaeraceae bacterium
GCGCGTGCGGCGAAGGCGATCGCGGGGAAGGTGGGGGAGATTCTGCGGGGGAAGTAGCGGGCGGGTGACTCGTGCCACGGATTGGCTTCCGAGACAAGCCGTGCCCGATGCCGCAAGGATCAATCCATGTCCGAGATTCGCACGGGTTCACGTGGACGCGAAGCCGTGGCACGGCTGCTCACCCGTTCTTTTCCAGCACCTTCAGCAGCGAAGCCGCGGCTGAGCACTGGACCAGCGGGTTGTCGTCATTGAGCATCTTTTCGAGACGGCTGATCGAGGCGTTGAGGGTCTGCTTGTGGGCCGCGGCCCCGAGCACGAACGCCGCTTGGGCGCGCACAGCGGGCTCGGGTTCGCCCGCGTACATGTCGCCGACGTACCAGCCGCCGAAGTAGTTCATTTTGGCCATCGACGCCGCGGCGGCGAGGCGGAGTTCGCGGGGTTGGAGGTAGACGGCCTGGCGCGGGTCGGCGGTCTTTGGCGCGCTGCCGGGCTGCATCTCGATGAGGTTCACCAGTTGGCCCGCGGCCTTCTCGATCTTCACTTCGCCGATGATCTGGGCCGCGAGCACCGCGGCCTCGAAGTCCTCGCGGCTGCTGGGGTACAGCGCCGCCTCGATGGTGTCGCTGGCGGCTTTGTCGCCCAGCTTCACCAGGGCCTCGGCGATCTGCAGCCGGAACAGGCGCACGGCGATGGGCGAGTCCGGCGGCATCGGCTGGCGGGCGGCGTCGCGGAGCATCGGCACCGCCGACTTGTTGCCCAGTTCGCCCAGGATGAACGCGGCGTTGGAGCGGGCCCGCGCGTCGCCGTTCATCAGCAGGCTCGAGAGTTCCGTCTGGTCCACGTCGTTGCCGGTGCGGGTGAGCGCGAACACCGCCGCGGCTCGGACCGAAGGGTCGGCGTCGGTCAGCAGCGGGCGGACCATCGGGGCGGAGTTCTTGAGCTTGAGACGGCCCACGGTGAGGGCGGCGGCGTAGCGGACGCCGAGGTTGTCGTCGGCCAGCCCAGCGCGGACGAGCGTCTCGCAGCGCGACGGCGCGGGGCTCATGCCCTCGATGGCGTTGGCCCGGAGCAGGGCGTTGTCGGAGCGGGCGAAGTCCTGAAGGAGCGCGAGGCACTTCTCGCGCAGCTGGGACTTCTCGATGTTGGTGTACGGCTTGACGGCCTCGAGCTGCAAACTTCCGCCGCCGCCGGCGGGCGAAGCGGTGCCGGGCTTGCCGGTGGTGGGAGGACCTCCCCCGGGCTGGGCAACGGCGGCGGTGCCGCAGAGCAGCAGGACGGCGGCGGCGCAGGGGAGACGGACGAGAGAGGTCTTCATGGGCGTGGTACGCGGCGGGAGAGGTTCGGGATCGGGCCGGAAGGGTATGAACCCCGGTGGTGATTCATCGGGAAAGTCAGGACCGGGGCCGCAATGGTCGGCGGGTGACGCTCAGGCGTTGCCGGGTGCGGGTGCGTGAGCCGCCAGCCCTGCGCGCTGGCCGATGGTCGCTCGCCAGAGCACGAACAAAGCACCAACAAACGGCATCGCCCATTCAAACGCGCGCGGCAGAATCGGGGCCGAGGCGCCCTCAGGCGGCTGAACCACCGGCACCGTCACCGACATCACGCCTTCGACCATCGAGCCGTGGGCGGGCCGGTCGGTGCCGGCGTCGTCGTTGGGCCCCAGTTGGAGCACGCGTCCCCCGGCGTCGATGAGGCACGATGCGCCGGTGTTGGCGCACCGGATCATGGGCAGCCCGAGCTCGACGCAGCGCCAGCGGGCGCAGAGGAGGTGATTCAGTCTTGCGGTGATGGAGGTGCCGAACCAGCCGTCGTTGGTGAGGTTGATGATGAGGCCCGCAGGTGCCGGGACTTTGCCCGAGGCATCGGGCCCTGTCGGGAACGCGATGCCTCGGACCACGCCCGGCGTGGTGGCCTCAAAGCAGATGGGGGCGGCGATTCGTATTGGGGCCGCACCCGATGCGAGCGGGACGGCGATCGGCATGCCGGAGCCCACCGAGAGGTCGAACGTCATCCCCGCCGCGCCCAGCGCGAGGAGGCGCTGCTCCAGCCATTTCCAGCGCGAGATGTGGGGCATGGTCTCGCCGAAGGGGGTGAGGTGGACCTTGTCAGATCGCTGCGGCGAGACCTTGCCGCCCTCGATGAGGAACGCCGAGTTGAAGAGCCGGTCGTGGACGATGCGCGGCGTGCTTTCTTCGGTTTCGATGCGGTAGCCCTCGGCGGCAATCGCCCCGATCAGGATCGGCACGCCCAGTTTGCCCTGCAGATCAACCAGTTCATCGTGCCAGCCCGTGAGCGGGAAGTTCTTCTCGCGGTAGCCCAGGCCGGAAGCGCGCTCGGCCTCCACGGCGTCGGGCGAAAGCGAGAAGCCCGGGAACGAAGTCTCGGGCCACACGATCAGGTCCGGCTTGGGGTCGTCGTGGGCGGCGTCCGAGGTGAGGCGCAGGGCGGCGGAAAAGTCGCGCATGCGGTCGTCGAACGTCCCGGCCATCTTGTTGGACTGGGGCACGTTGGTCTGGACCACGCCCACGCGCACGTCGGTGGGCGTGCCGCGAGAGGCCCAGCCGCTTGGGCGGAGCGGGATGAACAGTCCGATGAGACAGGCGAAGAGCGCTACCGCGACGCGCGGCCGCCATCGCTCAAGCGGGCGGCGTGGTTCGTCGAAGAGGATCGTGACGCCGGAGTTGAACGCCGCGGTGAAGAGGGATGCACCGAGTATTCCGGTGAGCGGCGCGAGCATGGTGTACGACGAATCGATGAGCGGCTGCCCGATGAGGTACCACGGGTAGCCTTCCCACACCCACTGGGCACGGAGGGCTTCGAGGCCCGTCCACAGCAGCGCCGGGAGCGCGGCACGCATCCACAGACGCGGCATGTGGGCGAAGCGGGCGGCGATCCACACGAACAGCCCGGGCCACACGCACAGGTACAGCAGCAGCACGGGCAGCCCGGCGTCGGAGATTTCCCAGATGTAGAGGTGCGTGAGCAGCCAGAAGGGCAGCGTGCCCAGCCCGGCACCGAGTGCCGCGCGGCGCGTGCGGTCGGACGCCCGGCGTGCGAGCAGCATCAGCGGCACCGCTGCGAACAAGCACAGCGGCCACACCCCCGGGCGTGGGAACGCCAGGGCCATCACGACGCCGTGGGCCAGGCCCGCGAGCACGCCGGAGAGGAAGGGTCTTTCGGTGGTCCGGAACACGCGTGGAGTGTACCTCGTGGTGGTGTGACCGACGGCACGCGGTGCGCTGATGATCGAGGTCTCGCAGGCTATTTCCGGAGAGAGATGCAAGCGTGGCATGGGAGGTGGGTTGGACTTTGGGGTCGGTGGGTTAGGATGCTCACGCTGTCTCTATGAGTGTGGACAAGGTCAACAACCCCGATTCCGGGAGCCCGGCCACCGCGGCGCCGACGGGCTTGGTCACGCTTGTGTTCACCGACCTCCAGGGGTCGACGGAGCTGTGGGAGAAGCTCCAGACGCGCTTCGCCGATGCGCTGGCCGCTCACAACTCGGTGATGCGCGGGCTCATCGCCAAGCACAAGGGCTACGAGGTGAAGACCGAGGGCGACGCGTTCATGATCGCGTTCTCGTCGCCCACGCTGGCCGTGCGGTTCGCGCTGGAACTGCAGGAGAAGATGGCCGTCGCCATGCCCGACGACATCCGTCGCGACACGGGCGGGGCCGAGCTGCTGGTGCGCATGGGCATCCACATGGGCGAGCCGATCTGTGAGCTCGACCCCACCAACGGGCGGATGGACTACTTCGGTCCCATGGTCAACCGCTCGGCCCGCATCAGCGCCGCGGGGCACGGCGGGCAGATCCTGCTGTCGCACGCCGTGCGCGAGGCTGCGGTGGAGGAACTCGAGTCCGCCCTGGTGAAGGACCTGGGCGAGCACCGGCTCAAGAGCCTGTCGCGTGCGGAGCGTCTGTACCAGGTGCTGCCGTACTCGCTGGCGAGTCGTACGTACCCGCCGCTGAAGACGCTGGACCACGTCGCGACGAACCTGCCTTACCAGCAGACGACGTTTGTGGGCCGGCGCGAAGAGTGGATGGAACTCACCGAGGCGTACAAGGCGGACAAGTGGACGCTGGTGACCGTGACGGGGCCGGGTGGCACGGGCAAGACGCGGCTTTCGCTTCGGGTGGGCAACGAACTGCTGGATCACTATGAAGGCGGCGTGTGGTTCGCCGATCTCTCGGAATGCACAACGCCCGAGGCGGTGTGCGCCCAGGTAGCGGGCGCGTTCGGCGTGCCCCTCGCGGGCCCGGAACCGCCTGACAGGGTCATCGCCGCGGTGCTGGAGTACCGCAAGCCGCTGCTGCTGATCCTCGACAACTTCGAGCAGGTGGTGGAGTCGTGCGCCCAGATGCTGGGGATGTGGATGAAGCGGGCGCGGGCGGTGCGGTTTCTCGTGACCAGCCGGGCGCTCCTGGGGCTGGCGGGGGAACACGAGTACCGGCTCGAGCCGATGCGTCTGCCCCCGAGACTAGAACGGCGCAGCGGCCCTGCGGCGGGCGAAGGCCTCGACGCGGGGACGGCGGGGGGCGTGGTCGCGGTCGGTGATACCGACGAGGACGCGGAAGCGGCGGCGCGCGCGCGTGAGGACGCGCTGCTGGGTGCCCAGCACGCCGTGAGGCTGTCGCAGTACGACGTGGTGCGGCTGTTCGTCGAGCGTGCCCGCGAGGCCTCGCCCGGCTTCACGCTCACCGACGAGAACGCCCCCGACATCGCCGACATCTGCATCGAGCTCGAGGGCGCGCCGCTGGCGATCGAGCTCGCGGCGGCACGGGTGAAGATCCTCAAGCCGTCGCAGATCGTGAAGAAGCTGGCGCAGAAGTTTGAACTCCTGCGGTCCTCGCGGCGCGATCTGCCGCGTCGCCAGCAGACCCTCGAGGGTGCCATCGACTGGTCGTGGGACCTCCTGAAGGAGCACGAGCGGGCGGCCCTGTGCCAGGCGTGCGCGTTCCGCGGCGGGTTCTTCCTTGAGCAGGCCGAGGAGGTGCTGGACCTGTCGGGCCACCGGGGAGCGCCGCTCGCGATGGACGTGGTGCAGGCGCTGCGCGAGCAGAGCCTGCTGAACAGCGTCGAAACCCCGGCGGGCCTGCGCCTGCGGATGTTCCAATCGATCCGCGCGTACGCCGAGCGGAAAGCTGAGATGCTGTTCACGCCATCGGAACGCCGCGAGATCGAGATGCGCCACGCGCGGTGCTACGCGGCTTTGGCCGAGCACTGGGACGCCCGGCGCGGCGGGCGCGAGGCCGCGGAGGCGTTTGATCATCTTGAGCTGGAGTGCGAGAACCTCTTCGCGGCTCAGGACCGGGCCGCGGCGCTGGGCGAGGTGGTGCTGTCGGGGCGGGTGGTGCTGGCCGCCGCGGTGACGATGGCGGTGCGCGGGCTTTCCGCCGAGCGAGTCCCACGCCTGCGTACGGCGCTCGCGGTGGTTGAAGCGGCGATCGGTTCGAGCTCGACGGACCCGCTGCTGCTGCCGTTGCGGTCGCGGCTGATGATCGCGCTGTGCCAGGCGTGTCAGGACGTTGGGAAGTGGGACGAGGCGCAGGCGCTGGCCGAGCGTGCGCTCGCGGTTGCCGAGGAAGCAGGGGGCGGCAACCGTCAGCACCTCGGGGCGGCGCTGGTCCAGATTGGCGAGATGCACCGCCTGCGCGGCCGGTTCGGGGAAGCGTTGGCGGCGTTTGACCGCGCCGCCGAGACCTTTCGTGCCGCCCGCGCCCCAGCGGGAGAGGCCCGGGCCCTGGGCGGACGCGGCAGCGTGCTGTGGCAGCAGGAGAAGTTCGACGAGGCCATCGAGTGCTTCACCAAAGCGTCGGGCGTGTTCGAGCGGCTGGGCAACCGCGGCGGCGCGGCCCGGAACATCAGCGGCCAGGGCCTGGCGTTTGCCTCCCGGGGCGATCCCGTCGCCGCGCTGGCGTGCTACGACAAGGCCGAGGCCGTGTACCGCGGGACGCGGAACAAGTCGGCCCTGGCTCGGACGATGGGCAACCGGGCGCTGGCGCTGGAGAAGGCGGGGGACATCACGGGAGCGCTCCGCTGCCTCGCGGACGCCGAGACCCTCAACCGCGAGATCGGGGCTCGGGCCAGTGTGGCCCGGAACGTGGGGAACCGGGGCGAACTGCTCCTGCCGACCGACCCCGCGGCGGCGCTGGTCTGCTTCGAGGAGGCCATGCGGATGCATGAGGAACTGGGGAACCGCCAGGGCGTGGCGCTCGCGGCGGATCGGCGCGGCCGCGCCCTGGTCGCCCTCGGGCGCTCCGAAGAGGCCTGGGCGTCGTTCCGGCGGAGCATCGAGGAGTACGGGGCCATCGGCCTGGGGCACACCACCCACGCCCGGGCGGCGGCGGAGGCGCTCGCGCGGTCCTGCGATGGTGGTACCTGAAGCCCCGAGCGCGCAGAGGCGTGTAGTTCGGGACATCAGTCCGAGGTCGGCGATTGTCCGGTGTGATCGACGTGGCTGGCTCGTCCGGAGGGCATTCCATCCATCCTCCGATCGTCCGAGTCTCATTCGTCGTGACGTGAAGTTGTGTGCCTGAACGACCGATATCCAAGAGCAGCGAGCGTGCCCCTGCGGACCGGCGACACGCCGCTTCAGCCCTCGGTCTGGCTTCCAGCATGAGCCCGATTGTGACGACCATCATCCCGGCTTACAACGCCTCTTCGTTCCTTCGACGGGCGGTTGAGTCGTTCATGCGTGGCGGGAACGACCTCGGTGCGTCCGCCCACGAGATCATCATCGTCAACGACGGCTCGACGGACGCCACGCACGACATCGCCGAAGAACTCGCACTTCACGACGACCGAGTGTGGCTTATCGAACAAGCCCACCAGGGCGTGAGTGCCGCTCGGAACGCCGGCATAGAAGTTGCTCGCGGTGAGTGGCTGCACTTCCTTGATGCGGACGATTGGCTGCTCGAAGGCGGGATGGCGCGATTGATGGACTTTTCCTCGCGCGTCTGTACCGGCGGCGCGTGCTCGGGCACCACGATCGTCGGTCTAGACGGGCATTGCACGTCTCCGTCCGGCCCAGCTCACAACCCGTTGCCAGGTCTGACGGGTGAGATCGGGATCGCGGAACTGCTGCAGAGCAGCCGATTCCATATCGGCGCATCGATCATCCGCAGGTCCGCCCTCGCAGACCTGCGATTTGATCCATCGCTCTCGTTCGCGGAAGACTGGGACCTGTGGCTGCGCTTGGCCGAACGGCAAGTTCGCTGGAGTGTGCTCGCAGGAGGGGTTTCCGCCCGGTGTCTTCGCCGCTCGGGGTTGTCCTGCCGGTACGCCGAGGCGGCTGCGTCCGCGGCCCGGGTTCTCGATCATGCGTACGAACGATGCCGGCGCCACAGCGCGACAGTCGTCCCTGCGCACGCTCTCCGGCGCGAGTGCTTCGGCGAGGCCTTGAAGCGGAGTACGCTGCGTTTCGCAACCGCTGCGGCGCTTGGTGACCCGCTGCCAGACGCGGCCGGTTCGATGGCCATTCTCCTCGCGAATTGGCCGCCGGTCTGTGATCAGGCTTCTCCTGCAGACTTGGCCGATGCCGCGTACGAGATGCTCCCATTCGCGGATGGCCGCTCGCCCGGGTCGGCGTGGCACGGTGCCGACGGCGCAGCTGCGGAACGCTATGTCCACGCCGCCCGCGTGTTCTGGTTGGCGCTGGAGCGGGAGGGACTGACGCCGACGGGTGCTTCGAATCAGGCGATGATCGCGCTGCGGTCGGCTATTGCCGACGCGGCGTTCGGCGTGGCCGCGTGATGCACCGCTCGGCGGGGGCCCAGTCTAACAACGGGCTTTCAGTGGCTCTTGCGATCTGTGGCCGGAATCACGATCCGCCCCGCACTGCCCGCAGCGGCGGAGTCGGGAGGCGGCGCGACCCGGGCGAAGCTCGGCGTTCTCGCTGGGATGCTCTGAAAGACCTCGCACTGCTCTGACTCCTAAACTCCGCACTCATTCGGTCAGTTCTGCCCAATTCCGCAACACAGTGCCGACACGGGATCGGCCGCGGGAGTCAAGCGAGCACGGCCTTCGGAGCGTCACACATGAACCGCCACACCGTTGTTCTCATCCCCGGCGACGGGATCGGCCCCGAGATCGCCGCCAGCGTCCGGGACATCTTCGCGGCCGCGTCGGTGCCCGTGGACTTTGTTGAGCACGCCGCGGGTCTCGAGTGCTTCGAGAAGACCGGCACCACGCTCCCCGCCTCCACCATCGACGCCATCAAGAAGCACCGCGTCGCGCTCAAGGGCCCGACCACCACGCCCCTGGGCGGCGGGCACAAGTCCGTCAACGTGACGATCCGCAAGAGCCTCGAGCTCTACGCCAACGTCCGCCCCAGCAAGAGCCTTCCGAGCGTCAAGACACGCTTCGACAACGTCGACCTCATCATCGTCCGCGAGAACATCGAGGACACCTACGCCGGGATCGAGCACTGGCAATCGCCGGAAGTCTGCCAGTGCCTCCGTATCATCACCCGCCCGGGCTGCGAGGCGATCCACCGTTACGCGTTTGAGATGGCCCGCAGCGTCGGACGCAAGCGTGTCACCTGCGTCCACAAGTCGAACATCATGAAGATGACCGACGGCCTGTTCCTCGATGTCTTCCGAGAGACGGCCGCCCGCTACCCCGACATCCAGGCCGACGACATCCTCATCGACAACCTGTGCATGCAGCTCGTCGTCCGCCCCGAGAAGTTCGACGTGCTCGTCCTTCCCAATCTCTTCGGCGACATCGCCTCGGACCTCTGCGCCGGCCTCGTCGGCGGCCTGGGCGTTGCTCCCGGCGGGAACATCGGCGACGGCACCGCCGTCTTCGAAGCCGTCCACGGCACCGCCCCGGACATCGCCGGGAAGGGCCTGGCCAACCCCACCGCGCTGCTGCTCTCGGCCATCCAGATGCTGCAGTACATGGGCCTGAACTACCACGCCGTGCACATCGAATCGGCCCTGCGCTACGCGCTCATCGAGGGCGTCCGCACCGCCGACCTCGGCGGCAGCGCCAAGACAAAGGAGTTCACCAAGGCAATCATCGCCAGCCTGCCCAAGAACGTTCCCGCCGACGCGTCGAAGATCGCCCCGGGCTCGCTCTACGGCGGGACCAACGCCGGCACCCCCGCCGCCCCCGCGTCGGCGCGCTCGCAGTCCCCCATGCTCGTCCGC
>CAYZFW010000068.1:0-9101 GCA_964477615.1 uncultured Phycisphaeraceae bacterium
ACCACCCCGCGGGGGAGGTACGTCAACCGCTCGATCACCGGCGGCAGGTTCAGCTTCGACATCGGCGGGACCTTCGACTTGATCGCACGCATCGCGATCCCCGCCACGCCGCGCTGCAGGTGCGCGTTCACGCGGTAGCGGCCGATCTCCTTGATGGAATACGAAAAGTCCGAGTCCTTCTGGTCCTCAAAGCGCCGGAAGGCCTCCTGAGACGCCATCTTCTTCACCATCGCCAGCGCGTCCTCGGGCGACACCACCGGCAGCCCCGAGGGGGTCATGATGGTGTGGATCCGGAACACCGGCGTGTGCCCCGCCACGATGTGGATGTCCGACGCGTCCGCCTGGTGGGCCGCCTTCAAGATGGTGTCGATGTCAATCGCCATGGTGGGTGCTCTCCGGGGACGGGCGACAAGTCAGGACAGGGCAATCAGGACCGAAGGCCCAACGGGCGCGACGGTCCCCGGCGTGGTCATCGGACCTTTCCGCCCCCGGGTAAAGGACACCCCGGCAAAGCCATCTCCGAACGCCCCCGCCCCTACCTCCTGCACCTACCCCGGCCTCCTCCCCCATCGCGGGGTTGGGTGGCCCATCGCCAAGGGATGTCCGGGAACCGTCGGATCCGAGATTCTCGGACGACGTGTGCGACTCTTCCGTCCCGCTCCACTAAACCACTGTCCATCCACCACTTATGATGGTGAGGGACGTGAATTGCCCGACCGATGAACAATCTCGGACCTCCGGGCACGATCGGTGGCTGCGGATCCAAGAGCCTTGATCCGGGCGAAGGTCCGTTCTTTGTTCGTTCTGGCGCGTTGATGTGGCCTTTGGACCGAATATTCGACGGGCGGCGGGACGGGCGGCGGTCCCCGTGAACACGGGTCGGATACCAGCTGAACCGCCGAGATCGGTGCCAGTGCCCGATAAGATCGTTGAAGAAACGAAGGAACTGAGCCAGAGCCAAGCGCACGAACCCAGCCAGCGGGAAGTCGAGTTCATGGAGTGCCCGAGCGGAGCCGCGCAAAAAGCACCCCAAGAAATCAAGTGGGATGGCGGGGATGGGCCGATAGGACGATCTGTGGATAACCGATTCCCGACAGCCCGAGGCGCGGTGCGTTGCCTTTTTCGGGGGTTGGGGGTATGGTCAGGCCGATAGAGCGATTGCTAACCTGCCCGGAGTCTCGGTGTCGTTCGATGTCCTGTTTGGCGATTCGGTGCGGGGTGGGCCGATGTGTGAGGCCCGGAACGGTGTTTTCGGAATGCCCGAAGGCAAGGGACTTCGCGGCGTGTCGGGTTTCGGATCAGTCAACGGGCCGGTTCTCGGGCGTTGTCCCGGACGGCCGTGCAACACAGCACTTCTGAAGCGGAGACGGCACGGTGCCTCTCCCGGTTTCGTGAATCGTCGAGTGGCCCGCGTCTCCGCATTCGGACGGGCCAGCACACCAGCGGTGGACCAGTGCACTGGAAAAGCCGCGTGAAGATTCTTCACCACGTGGAGTCTTGAAGAAAGGAACTGAGATGAGTCGTACGAATCTTGTGAGGCTGACTGCGGCGAGCGCTCTGCTCGCTGTCGCGGGTCTGGCCCAGACCACCAACGCCGCCGTTGTGAGCAACAACGCCGCTGCGTTCGTGATTGACTTCCCGATCGACCCTGCGAACGTCGAGCGGATCGGTCCGCGCACGACCGTCCAGTTCGACCTCGCCGCCGGCCTCGCGGCCGCGGGCGTGATCACCAACGGCGCCGGCCTCACCGCCGCGCTGGTGGGCCTTGACGCCAACGGCGCCGCCGTCACCGGCGCGATCGCCGACGTGACCGCCGGCCTGACCGTCGCCAACTACGACAACGCCGCGGGCAACAACAACCTCGTTCTGAACCTGGCCGGCACCACCACCGCCGCCGTGTTCGGCAACGCGGGCGTTGTGAACGTCGCCCTCCGCGTGTCGACCGCCAACAACAACATCAACACCGACGGCGTGCAGACGAACTTCGATGGCGCCTCGGCGGTCAACAATGACTGCTTCATCGCCGACACGACCGTCCCCACGCTCCGCAACGTCTTCATCAGCGCCGACGGCAACACCCTGTTCTTCGTCTTCTCGGAGTCGATGAACACCGGCGCCGCCGCCAACGACAACAACCACACCGTGCTGGCGAACATCACCGCCACGGACTTCCAGACTGCCGCGACGTCGACCTTCGTCGGCAGCGCCCAGCCCGGCCCCAGCCCTGATCCGACCAACCTGACGGGTGCCGCAGCGTTCACCGCCGGCTCAGGCAACACCGTCATCCAGTTCGGTCGCAACACCGGCGCCCCCGGCGCGGCTCCCATCAACGCTGGCACGTTCGTCCGCCTCAAGGCGACCGACAACGCCGGCGTGACCGCCGCCCACCAGGCGTTCGACCGCGTCGCCAACCAGGCCACCCAGGCCCCCGTCGCGGCTTCGACCGTGACCCCCCTGGCCGTGACCAGCGCGACCTTCATCGCCCCGGTCCCCGCTGGCGGCGGCAACGTGCCCGGCGCTCTCCGCGTCACCTTCAACAACACCCTGAACACCACCGGCTACCCCATCGCGGCGGTCGCCAACGGGTTCGCTCTGCTCAACGGCGCCAACGTGGTGTCTGACGGCGGCGCGGGCACCGAGTTCGTGCTCAGCAACGTTGTGCCCGACCCCAACAACCCCAACGCGGTCCTGATCGACGTCTCGTCGACGGGTGCGGCTGACGGCATTGCTGCCGACGGCCTGCTGACCTCTTCGCTCGGCGCCACCGCCGGTGCCCTGCAGGTCCGCGTCTCGTCCGACACCGTCGCGACCATCCAGGAAGTCCAGGACATCTTCGGCTCCACCTTCGGCGCCGGCTCCGCGACCTCCTCGAGCGTCAACGCGACCGACTCGATCGCTCCCAGCCTCCAGGGTGGCGGCCCCGCCTTCTTGGATGAGAACGGCGACGGCGCCATCGACGCCGTGGCCCTCGTCTTCGACGAGCCCGTCGCCGATACCACCAGCACCGCTGGTTTCGAGCTCTCGCTCAGCGGCAACGTGAACGTGCTCCCCGCGTTCCTCATCAACCCCTCGACCGGTGCCCTCACCGGCACCCAGCCCGCCACCGTGCAGCGCACCGCGCCCGCGGCTGGGAACGGCATCACCATCACCGGTGTGGCCCGCGGCTCGATCCGCCCCAACCTGGCCGTCGCGAGCAACGCCCGCACGACCAACAACGCGGTCATCGCCCGCTTCAACCCGCTCGCTTTCGACTGGGACAACGACGGCAACACCCGCACCAGCACCACCGTTGATGCGAACGAGGCCGTCCCCGGCAACCGCCCGGCCGACGCCGCCGCCATCCGTGTGTTCTACAACGCGACCACCTCGACCAGCGCCACCGGCGCGGGCTTCGTGAGCGCCACGGCCAACGTCCCCGCCGGCACCATCGCCGACGCGAACGGCAACCGCTTCACCAACGGCACCGTGCCCGCGGCGATCAACGCCAACGCCTCGTTCGACCGTGCGGCCCCCGCCTTCATCGGCGCGGTGTTCTTCACGGGTGACAACCAGACCGGCGGCGGCAACAACCAGCTCTTCGCCGAAGGCGGCAACCCGCCCGCCAACCCCGCCACCGACAACGCGGTGGGTGACGGCAACAACAACAACCGCATCGCCCTCATCTACTCCGAGGCGATGAACACCGCCGGCATGAACGAGACCCTGCTGCAGATCGGCACGGGCGGCAACACCTTCAACGGCGGCGACCACACCGGTTTCTCGCCCACCACCTCGGGCGCGACCGGCAACCTGATCGCCAACAACATCCTCACCTTCACGCTCAACAACGGCACCACGCAGGCCCAGAGCGGCACCATCGTCCGCCCCGGCGTCTCGCTCACGCTCGTCTCCCCCGCCGTCGGCAGCCAGGGCTTCGCCGACGCCGCCGGCAACAACTCCACGTTCTCCGGCCGCACCGCGACCGACGGCGTGGCTCCCTACGTTGCCCTCACGTCCGACGTCAACCAGGCCGCCCAGTCGGGTGGCTTCTCGGTTGATGCCGACGCCGACGGCTTCATCGATGCCATCCGCGTGAAGTTCACCCAGCGCATCGACGCCGCCAGCCTCCGCCAGGCCGACTTCAGCCTGTCGGGTGCCGGTTCGCTCTCGGGCGCTCCCACCGTTGACTCGACCGACAACAGCATTGTCGTCATCCCCGTGACCGACGGCGTGCTCTCGATCAACAACTCCGTGACCCTGACCTACAGCGGTGCCGCCACCGGTGCTCTTCTCATCCGCGCTCAGGCCTCGCCCAACGGCAACGGCCTCGCGGTTGACCCCGTCACCCAGTCGCTGGTCATCAACAGCCTGCAGGAGCCCATCGCGGACACCCGCGAGGTGGGCACCATGGTTGTGACCGGCAACATCACCACCAACGGCACGACCCCTGTGCCGGTCGGCACCAAGGTGTTCTTCATGAACGTCGTGCCCACCGCCCAGAGCATCACCGCCGTCCACAACAACACCGAGTTCACCGTCAGCCGCTTCGCCTCCTACACCGACTCGGGCTCGATCAACGCCTGGACCAACTGGCTGCTCCAGCTCGAGAAGGACATCTACCTCCAGACCAGCGAGAACAACACGCAGGTCTACAACAACTGCAAGATCCTCCGCAGCGACGTCGACGCGGATGACAACAGCTCGCAGGGCAACATCGCTCTGAGCCGCCAGGTGATCCGCCTCACCCCCAACGCCAACAGCCTCTCCAACATCACCTTCGCGGGCACTGGCCAGACCGCCGCCGAGCGCGTCACCAACGGCCGCGTCACCCTCTGCTGGGACGTTCTCCGCTCCAGCGGCGGCACGCTCCGCAGCCTCTACGACACCCAGTGCGGCTCGGGCGGGTACAACTCGACCGCCGCCCCCATCCTCAGCCGCGCGGTGGTGACCGACAACACCGGCAACTACGTCATGCACCACAGCGGCCCCACCGGCTTCAACGGCCGCAGCCGCCTCGATGCCACCGGCCGCCCGGTCATCGTTGTGGTTGAGTTCCCCGATGGCCGCCGCTTCGCTGCCAGCAGCCTGCTGACCAGCGTCAACGGCCGCCCCCTTCTGTTCCGCACCAACATCGGCAACACCGTCTCGGACGGCGCGGCCCAGGGCGGCACCCGCTTCGACATCAACCTCGCCAACATCGCCGGTGGCGTCCCCACCGACACCACCAGCCAGACCATCTGGCCCGAGTGGAACACTCCCTCGTTCGCTCGTGACGGCGGCTTCGCCACTGCGGCCAACAACCTGCCCCTCCTCCCCAATGGCGTGACCGCCACCAGCAACAGCGCCTCGCGCGTTGTCGTCGGCAGCAGCCTCACCGCCATCAACGCCCTCAACCAGTTCGTCCTCTGGCGCGACAGCACCGGCGGCACCCGCGGCGACGGTATGTGGACCGCCACGGACGACGCTGGCGGCACCTTCGGCACCATCGTGATCGACTACAAGTGCCTCGGCGGCTTCGCCTTCACGATGACCAGCCGCGGCGTCCAGCTCGACAACGGCATCACCGGCTTCACCGGCGGCTACGGCTTCGGCTACTTCAACCAGACCAACAACTCCTACGGCCTCTTCCAGTTCGGCCCCCGCCTCGCTTCCAGCGTCACGAGCATCTTCGGCACCGGCTCGGCCGCGTTCCCGACCAACGGGGCGACCCGTGGCTGGGTCCTCGCCGCCGCCGCCGCCTCGTCGACCACTGGTGCTGGCTTCCTGACCGCCAACGCCGACAGCGACTACGCCATCCGCTTCGATAACAAGGGCCCGAAGGTCTCCGCGGGCAACGCCCTCGAGATCAACGTGACCAGCCAATCCTCGACCGCCAACGGCACCGGCACCCCCGCCAACGCCAACAACCTCGGCGCTGTCCCGGATGAGGCCGCCCTCTTCGTCCACTACGATCGCTAATCCACACGGGCGGAGCGCCCGAGTGAGTGTCCAACAGGATTGATCCCCAACCACGGGGGCCTCGCAAGAGGCCCCCGTTTTTCATTGGTTGGTCTTGGCCCCGCTTCCCCCGGCTTTCTGCGGTTTTCCCGCTCTTTCGTGAACACTCTGCGTACGATGCGCGTCGTAGTATCCGTGCGGGGAGTGTGTGAGCGCGGTTCCCGCGCCCGCACCTGACGAGTCTGGTGTCTTCATCCACCATCCATCCGGAGCCGTTGCGTTATGACAGCCCGATCCGTTTCCCGCGCAGGTTCGTTCTTTGCCGTCCGCTCCGTCGGGCCAGCGTTGATGTTGGCCGCGGCGTCGCAGGCCTTTGGCCAGTTCGGCGAACCCGGTGCCACGTCAGTTCGGGAGCGCATCGTCGGCGAGCTTAAGGCCGCCACGGGAACGCCCGACCCCGCTGCGGGCGACATGATCGGGGCATTCTTCGATAGCGATAAACTGTGCGGGCGCTTTGTGTTCACCGGGACCACCGTGACCCGCAACGTGAACATCCTTATTTACGGCGATCTGGCCTCCACCTCCGGCACCAAGGAAGGCCCGTCCCGCAACCAGCGCGTCACGTTCAAGTTCTACGACGCGTCGAGCAATCAGACGCTGCCGGTGAGCGTTCTGGGCCGGCCCGGCGGCGAGGTGTTCAACTACACTTATCAGGGCACGGAGGTCCCGCCGATCCCGATCGAACTCCCGGGGCTTGACCTTACACCATCGCGCGATTTGGACTTCCGCATCGGCGATTCCGGCAACGGTGGCAACGGCGGTGGCAATGGTGGCTCCACCAACCGTTACGACATCGACGGCGACGGCAAGGTCACGCAGAAGGATGCCGCGCTCATTCTTCGACAGGTGAGCGGCGGGAACACCACCGCGCCTTCGTCGCGGAGCGTCACGACGACTACCGGCACAACGACCACCGGCACCGGCACCACCGGCACGGGCACGACCGGCACTGGGACGAATACCACCGGCACCAACACCACGGCCACCACCACCGGCGCATCGATGGACGTCAACCGCGATCAGCGGATCGATGTCAACGACGCCATCGAGGTGCTGCGGAACAAGGGGCTCTAACGTGCACGCACGGCGGATGACACCTCGGGGCGGGTCCGCCGCGCGGCAGGGGTTCTCGCTCATCGAGGTCGTGCTCGTGCTCGCGGTGCTTGGCGTCGCGGCTTCGGTGGTGGCGGTGGGGTTGAACCGTTCCGGCTCATCGGCGCGTCAACGTGCCGCGGTTGAAGGTGTGCTTGCGGCGCTCTCATCGGCGCGGCTCGAGGCGATGAAGTCGCAGTCGCGCGTCCGCGTCGAGCTCGCCCCGGGCGAAGCGGCGGGGACACTGCGGCTTGCTCGTGCGTCGGAGGCGCGGTGGTGGCACGAGACCGGGCTTGCACCGTCGCTCGGCGCGACGGAACTCGCCAGCACCGGCGAGTCGGGCGGTGTGCGGCGCGAGCCAGCATCACGGGTGGTCGATGAGCGCGCGAACGTCGGGCGTTCCGCGGCCGTCGCGGTGACGTTTGATTCGTCGGGGCGGGCCGACCGTGCCGCGTGGCTGTTGGCGGAGGACACACGCAAGGGGGTTGCACGCCCGGCTTTGGCCGCGATTGGCTCGGGAAAGGGCGAAGCAGCCGCAGGGAACGAAGTGTTTGTCCCCTCGGTGGGCGGCGGCGTCGGACGTACACTGTGGATCGTGCGCTTCGATGTGGTCTCGGGCACGCCCTCGGCGGAGCGCGTGGTCCAACCCTGAGCCGGAGCGTTGACGGACCCTCATCCGGGATGGAGGAATTGGCATGAGCAGCAACCACGAGAATCAGCAGCGCGGGGACACGCCTTTGGGTGGACACCAGGTTGTCCCCGCTGGTTCGGGTGTTGGTTGTGATTCGGCACGGCTGTCCCCGCGGACGGGGAAAGCCGTGGCACGGCGGTCCTCGGTGTACCGGCACGCCCGCACGCCGCGCGGGTTCACGCTGGTTGAGATGCTCCTGGTGATTGCGATCATCGGGCTGATCGCGGCGTTGATCGGGCCGCAGATTGCCAAGAACTTCCAGAAGAGCCAGGTGCAGACCACCAAGGCGCAGCTTGAGAACCTCGCGACAGCGGTCGAGAGCTTCTACACCGACAACGCGCGGTACCCAACCGAGGCCGAAGGACTGAACGCGCTCATCGCCCCGCCCCAGGGGCTCACGACGTGGTCAGGCCCGTACCTCAAGAAGAAGACGCTGCCCAAGGACGGCTGGGGCGGCGAGTTCGTCTACAAGCTCGACAAGGACTTCGGTTACGTGATCCGCTCGCTGGGTGCCGACAAGCGTGAGGGCGGGGCGCCCGGCTCGCAGGACGCCGACCTGGATAACCGCTCTTGACGACCATGCCCGCGCCAACTCCGCTTTCTGCTGCCGCGCCGACGGCGTCCACGGCGCGTCCCCTCGCGCCCGCGGGCGCGGCCGCGGAACTGCGCTACGACGCGCGCTCGCTGGCGCGGCACCTCGTCGCCTCCGGCATCGCGGGTGAGAACGACCTCCGCGTCGCGGCCGAGGTGGCCCGACGGAGCGGGACGAGTGAACTCCGGGCCCTGCTCGATCTCGGCTCGGTTGGTGAGGAAGCCCTCGCGAGCGCGATCGCGACGTGGTCGGGCTGCCCGCGCTGGCGCGCCGCCGATGAGACTTCGAATCCGCTCGACCCCGCCGAGGGGCTGCCCGAAGAGTTCATGAAGGCGCACGGCATCCTGGCGCTCGAGCCTTCGGACCCGCCGGAGTCCGGCGAGCCCGGCGCGGGGCCGGTGCGTTTGGTGGTTGCCGATCCTTCGGACCACCTTTCGTGGTCCGCGGCCCAGTCCCGCTTCAGCGGGCGGTCCGTGCGCGTGCTGGTGGGGACGCAGAAGGAGATCGGGCACTATCTGGACGAGCGATCCTCGCGCGGTCAGGCGACCACCGAGGGAGCAGCGGCGGAGGGCGCGATCGATGTGTCCAGCGAGATCGGCGCTTTGCGCGAACTCGCCTCCGAAGCCCCGGTGATCCGTTTCTTCAACCAGGCCGCCGACCGGGCGATGGACCTCGGCGCATCGGACATCCATATCGAGCGGTTTGACCGGCGCGTGTCGCTGCGTCTCCGCGTCGACGGCGTGCTGGTGG
>CAYZFW010000069.1:0-9059 GCA_964477615.1 uncultured Phycisphaeraceae bacterium
CAAGGCCGTGTGTCCCTTCAGCACGGCGGCGCACAGGCCCTTGTCGAGGTCCCAGACCCGCACGGTGTCGTCCCGAGATCCTGAGACGGCCCTGCGTCCGTCTGGGGTGACCGACACGCACCAGACCTGGCCAGTGTGCCCTTTGAGCACGGCGGCGCACAGGCCCTTGTCGAGGTCCCAGACCCGCACGGTGTTGTCCAGGGATCCCGAGACGGCCCGGCGTCCGTCTGGGGTGACCGCCGCGCCGTTGACCATGTCCGAGTGGCCGAGCAGCTGCACACTTGTCGGCTTCGGAGCAATACCCGCGGTTGGAGTCGGCGCTTTCGTTCCCACAGGTGCCCGGCACGCTTCCAGCAGCCCCGCATAGGCCGCTGCATCCCTCTTCCGCCAATCCACATACGCAAACTGCTTCAGCGTGTCTCTGATGGGCGCATCGTCGAGGCGGAGCGGCACCAATCGGCGTTGGCGATTGGCCGGGTCCAGAAACATGATGGTGCCGCGCTCGATCTGGACCCAGTCCGAATCATCCGCCGCCTCGGACATGACCAGCACGAGCACACGCGACTTCTTGAGTCCTTCCTCGACCTTGAGGACGATCGAGTCGCCCGGCCTGACCTGCTCCTCATCCAACCAGACCTTGATGCCGTCCTTCTTAAGCCGCGCGGCGAGCTCACGCACAGCAAGCTTGTCCTTGCTGCTGTGGCTCAGGAACACATCAAAATCAAACACGGATCTGGTGCGGGCAGCGTCATTGCGAGGCATAGACGTCATTGTACCGACTGTCGTACGGTCGATGCGATTCCGATCCGTTGTCTACCCCGCCACCCTCGCCATCGTGACTTCGGACCACTTCCTCGTGCGTAACGGCGTCGGGACATCAGCCTCCGGGAGGCATGTCTTGTCGCCTACCTAAGGCAACCCGCTATATCACCTTGCGTCGTGCGCAGACGAATGATCGAGCTTCCTCAATGTCTCCAACACGGCCTCGCGAGTCTGCCGGGCTGCTACCGCTGTGGGGTGATCGGGGCGTGACGCGAAGACCTTGTCTGTGATGGCCTGGGCTTCGCGCGACGGGCCGACCGCGCCTCTGGCGTCACCCGCGGCCAGCCGTGTGCGGGCCAGGCCGATGAGCGCGGTGGCGAGCGTGGGGTGATCTTCGCCCACGGCGCTACGGACGAGTTCGACGGCGCGAACGGCGCTCCGCTCTGCTTCTGGCAGGTTGCCCAAGGCGCGTTGGACGGCGGCGATCTGCTCGTGGTGCATGCCGAGGACTTCGGCGTTCTCGGGCGCCGCGCGGGTGTGCAGCTCGAGAGACTCTCTGGTGAGCCGCAGCGCGGCCTCGTTGTGGCCAAGGCGGAGCTCGGCCCTGGCAAGATTGAACATCGACCGCAGCACCGCGGGGTCGTGCTCACCCAGGGTCCGGCGCTGGATCTCCATCGCCTCTCTCAGCAGCGGCAAGGCCTCGGCGGGACGGCCCGACATGCTCAGCAGCGTGGCGATGTTCTGGAGGCTGTCGGCGATCTCGGTGCTCCCGGGTGCGAGCACACGCCGGCGAATTGCCAGGGACTTCTCGAACTGCTCGCGGGCCTTGTCGAACTCGCCGAAGTTGCGGTGCACGATCCCGGCGACGTTCCGAACGATCGCTTCTGCTTCCGGCGGGCCGCTGTAGTCATCGCCGAAGAGTCCGTCGACTTTGGCGATGGACTCCCGCAGGGTCGGCTCGCGGCCTTTCGCCTGGTCCGGGGCCGCGAGATAGAAGACTTGCCGAAGCGACTCCGCCACGGCGTCGGCGATGCGTGACTTGTGGGCGGCCCGCTCTGCCTGCAGGAGGGACTCGTCCCGCGCCAGCATCGCCACACGGGTCTGGAGTGTCGTGCCGACGATCCCCGCGATCAGTGCCGCGAGGGCGAGTGCCGACACCGCGACCAATGACCGGTTGCGGGCCGCGAACTTGCGGAACAGGTACCACGGCGACGACGGCCGCGCCAGGACCGGCTCGTTCCGCAGGAATCGGCGGAGGTCTTCGCCGAGTTCCGACACCGACGCATAACGGCGCGAACGGTCGCGGTCCATGGCCTTTGAGACGATGGTCTCGAGATCGCCGCGTGTTGCGGGCGCGATCGAGGCGAGCCTTGGCGGCTCGACTTCCGTCACCCGTCGTGCCGCTTCGGGCAGTGTCAAACCCTTGGTCTCATGGGCGGGCTGGCCGGCGAGGAGTTCGTAGAGGATCAGGCCGAGAGCGTAGATGTCGGAGCGTGTGTCGACATCGGCGTCGCCGCCGCGGAGCTGTTCTGGGCTCATGTAGGCGATAGTGCCGACGATGAGGCCGGCTTCGGTTCGCATCGAGGCCGCGATGCTCTGACTTCCGAGCGACTTCGCCACACCGAAGTCCAGCACCTTGACTCTTGGCGCGGAGTCGGAGCGGACGACGAGAATGTTGTCGGGCTTCAGGTCGCGGTGGATGACGCCGCGCTGGTGCGCGTGGCTTACGGCGTCGCAGACCTCGAGCATCGCCTCGATGCGATGCCGGATCGTGTGGCCGCCTGTTGCGAAGTAGTCGGTGATGGCCACGCCGTCGACGAACTCCATGGCGAGATACGGGAGCGAGCGTCCAACCTCGGTGTGGATGCCGGCTTCGTACACCGCGGCGATGCCGGGGTGAGAGAGCTGGCCTTGAATCTGCCCTTCGCGGACGAATCGGCGCACCAGCTGGCGTGCGTGGGAGTTGCCCGTGAGGAGTTTGAGAGCCACGGTTCTGCTGGGCGACTCCTGCTGGGCCTCGTGGACTTCGCCCATCCCGCCGACACCGATCCGGCGCACGAGTCGGTACCGGCCCACGACCAGTGGCGGTGGCGCGTCACTCTCGAATTGCAGGAGCGCTGCGCTGAATCTCTCGCGCGGATCGAGCCGCTGTTCCGAGAGCGCATCACCGGTGGTGCCGTCGAACTCGAAGAGCGAGCGGACCGCCTCGGCGAGCGCATCGTCGCCGGCGCACGCGGCATCGATCGCGTGGGAACGCTCGGCATGGGGTAGATCGCACACCTCCTTGAAGACCTCTCCGGCGCGGGCGTGGCGGAGGCGGTGTGTATCTGCGAGGTCGCTCATCGGCTTCCTCCTGATGCCCGTCGCACCTCTATCTCGGTCGCCGGCTCCGCTTTGGGGGTTTGGGTCGGCTCGGGCGGTGTGGACCGGCGTCGCCACTCGGCCGCGCTGGCCGAGTGTCCCTGACCGGGCGTGTGCGCTTCCCAGTCCTCATGGAGATCGGCGAGCTGAGAGGCGATCTGGAGGGTGCGGGGCCCGTGCTCGCCGACGTTGGCCGTGAAGATGGCGTGGGCTTCACGGAGAGCGTTGTCGGCATCCTCGAAGCGTCCGAGTGCGCCGAGCGTCAGGCCGAGCACGCGCAGCGCGTGACCGATGCGGTGGTGGCCGGCGGAGAGTGTTCGCTGCGAAGTGTCCAGCGCGTGCTGTGCCAGCGGCAGCGCACGTTCAGCCTGGCCGTGGCGGGTGAACTGCAGGGCGAGGTTCACGGCGGAACTCAGCGTCTGGGGATGGGCGTCGCCGAGCACGCGGCGGCGAGCCTCGTAGGCCCTGAGGTGCTGCGCCTCGGCCTCGCCATGTCGACCGAGTTTCTCGTAGAGGACGCCGAGGTTGTTGATCGAAGTCATCGTCAGCGGGTGGTCCGCACCGAGCGTGGCCTCGCAGCGGGCCAGGATGTCTAGCTTCAGCGTGAGCGCCTCCGTGAGTTTCTGCTCGTCTTCGATGGCCGCCGCAAGGGTGGTGAGTGTGGTGATGGTCCGTTCGTCGCTGCGGCCCAGCGCACGCTCCATGCGGGCCGCGGAGTCGCGCAGAACGGGCACACACTCGGGCATCTCCCGGCTGAACATGACCGAGCCGACGAGAGCAGCGGACTCGAGTGTGCCGGGATGTTCGGGGCCGAGCACCCGCTCGCGGCGGGAGAGCGTGTCGCGGGCCAAGTCCAGCGCTTCGGGGAACCGGCTCTGGCCCTGGTACAGGATCGCGACATCGTGGGCGGTCTGCAGCGTCTCTGGGCTGTTCGGCCCCAGCAGTTCGCGGCGAGCGTGCAGCGCTGCGACAAGTGCCGTTTCGGCGCTTTGGAACTCGCCCAGTTCTCGGTAGGTCGCCCCGATAGTTGTCCGCAGCCGTGCCAAGACGAGCGGCTGCTCGCGGAGTTCTGCTTCCGAGCGGGCCGCCGCGCGGTCGAGCACGCCGCGCAGCATGGCGGTGTCCTGCCCCAGCGCGACCGCGGGCGCAACGCTTGCGAGCATGGACTCGAGAAACGTGCTGACGGACTCGGCGTCCCGCTTGGCTTCCAGTGCCTCGGCGGCCTTCGAGGTGGCGAGTGCCGAGGCACGGTCGCGGGACACCGCAAACACTCCTGTGATCACGCTTGAGATCGCCAGCAGCACGACGGCCGCCCCGGCAACGGCGGAGAGCGCGCGGTTGCGGGCGATGAACTTCCGCGCGAGGTACGTCGCGCTCGCGGGGTGGGCGGTGATGGGCTCGTTCCGCAGGAACCGGCGGAGGTCGGAGCCGAACTCGGAGACCGAGGTGTAGCGCCGGTCCTTCTCACGTTCGAGGGCCTTGCCGATGATGGACTCGAGATCGCCGCGGACTTCGGGCCGCAGCGCGCCGGGGCGCGGTGGGTCGGATTCCGCGACGAGCCTCGCCGCGGCGGGGAGCGAGAGCCCCGCGGTCTGGCGTGCCGGGCGCCCGCAGAGCATCTCGTAGAGGACAAGCCCGAGCGCGTACACATCGGTGCGGGTGTCGATGTTCCCCGTGCCGCCGCTGGCCTGTTCCGGGCTCATGTACGCGAGCGTTCCAACGATGTGTCCGTCCTGCGTGGCGATGGTCGCCGCATCCGACGCTGCTTGTGTGAGCTTGGCGATGCCGAAGTCGAGGATCTTCGGGGTCAGTTCGCCCGCTGTGGATGTCACCACCATGATGTTGTCGGGCTTCAGATCGCGGTGGATGACGCCGCGCTGGTGGGCGTGGCCGACGGCGTCGCAAACGCGGACCATCAGCTCGACGCATTCGCGGACACCCAGGCCCACCTTCGCGCACGCGGCGGTGATCGGCTCGCCCTCCACCAACTCCATCACGCAGTAGGGAACAAGTCGGCCGCTGGTCGAGTCGACGCCCGACTCGATGAGTTGGACGATGCCGGGGTGATTCAGGCTTGCCTGGATCTGGCCCTCTCGTCGCATTCTGCGGGCGATGTCCGACGATCCGCCGCGGTGCATGATCTTGAGCGCGACCCGCCTGAGGGGGTGCGGCTGCTGGGCCTCGAACACGTCGCCCATGCCGCCGCCGCCGATGCGCCGGATGATCCTGTAGCCGCCGATGGACTCGGGCGGTGCATCCTGGACCTGCGTTTCGGCAGGGTCGACGATGCCCCGCTCGTGGTGCATCCGTGCTTCGCTGAACGCGCCGGTGCTCGCGGCGTCGAAGTTCAGAAGCGACTCGACTTCGGTGCGGGTCGCGGGCTCGTCGGCGCACGCACGGTCCAGGTACGCGCGGCGCTCTTCGGCTGGTAGATCGCACACCGCGTCAAAGACGGCCCGGACACGGTCTCGGTCGGCCGCGGCGCTCATGATGTGCCGGCCCCGCTCTGTGATAGTTCCCGGCGGAGCCATGCGCGGGCCAGCCGCCAGTCGAGTTCGACGGTGCGATCACTGACGCCGAGCACGAGGGCGGTCTCGGGGACCGAGAGCCCCGCAAAGAAGCGCAGCTCGACAATCCGCGCCTGGCGCTCGTCGATTCGGGCAAGGCGTTCGAGCAGTTCGTGGACGTCGAGCGCGTCGATCTCGGTGGCGGACTCACTGAGGACGATCCCGGACAGCGAGACCCGGCCTGCGTCTCCGCCGCGCTTGGCGGCACGCCTGGCCCGCGCGTGGCCGATGAGCACCTGGCGCATGGCTTTGGCGGCGACCCCAATGAAGTGGGCACGGTTCTCGTACGACGCGGAGCCACCGCCCATCATCTTCAGGAATGCCTCGTGGACCAGCGCCGTGGGCTGCAGTGTGTGGGCGGCGTTCTGCACCTTGAAGAACGAGCCCGCGATCGCACGCAGCTCGACGTAAACGATCTCCAGAAGTTCGCTTTCGGCCCCCGGCCGGCGGCGGACGACGTCCTCCAGCAGCGCGGCGACATCGGGCCCCGCGCCTTCGCCGCCCCGGCTTTCTTGCGGCGTGCCGTCCATCGCGTCGCGCGGCTCCAACGGTCCGCCGTGCTGCCCGGCCAGCGCTTTTCGCAGCGCGGCCCGCAGCAGCCATTGCTCGATCGCCCAGCGGACGCCGCCACTATACATCACCTCTAACCGCTTGGGACTACTCTGCGGCTCGACTGGTTGCGTCTTGCCGCTGATTTCCGTGGAGTTCGGCATGAGGTCTCCTCGCGTTGGAGGCCCGGTAACCCGCGCGTTCGCGAGAGATCACGGGGCCGTGAGGATGCACGCCGCCCTCAGTCGGGACAGGAGGTGCCAAACTTGCCGAGGAAGAAGACAAGGTCCGACGTGTTCACAGCCCCGTCGCTGTTGAAGTCGGCGAGAGCCTCCGGGGAACCGGGGGGCGCGATGAGCCCAAAGCGGGCGAGGAAGCCCACGAGATCGATGGTGTTGATGAGCCGGTCGCCATTGAGGTCGCCGGGGCAGGGCGGCGGGGCGAACGCGCCCGCGAAGAAGCCCGAGGTCACGCTGGCTGATCCGCTCGTGACGGGTCCGGCGCACGGCTGGCCAAGGGCGGAGCGGGCGGTCCACGCGCCACCCGTCGACTGCCCTCCGCCGCCCGCGATGAGGTGACGTGGAATCGAGAAGGCGGCGAGCGCCAACGGGGCGATGGTGAGCACTGCGGCCACCGCCGTGATTCGGGCCGTCATGGTGTGGTTCTTGAGGTTCATGGTGCTTGCTCGGCGGGAGGTGGGGGTGACGGGGTCTGCTCAACGCTCGGGTTGCACGTGGCCGCGGGTTCGGGTCGCGGCGGGAGGCTGGACCACCTGCACGATGAACGTGTTCGACGTACGCGCGTTGGGAGCGGGGTTCGACACTTCCAGACGACGGACGCCCAGGCTGCTGATGTGCGAGGCGGTGATGGTCGTGCGGAGCTCGGTGTCGCTGACGCGGGTGAAGGGGATCGAGACGCCGTTCCACGACACCGTGCAGCCGGGGGCGAAGTGGTTGCCGGTGATGGAGAAATTGTGGTTGTCGGACGGCAGACCGTTGACCAGGATGGGTGTGGTGGGCGGCGTGTTGAGCGTGAGGATGCTCTGCCCGACGCCGTTGATGACCGGCGTGGGCCACAGAACTTCGAGGACGATGGGATCAGACGTGCCGCCGCTGGCCACGTTGCCGCTGAAGACGATCGTGTTGCTGCCGTCGCGGCGCTCCTCGGCGTAGTTGGTGCCGTTGGCGGGGGTGCGGACGGTGATGATCTTGTCGGCGAAGACATCGAGCTGATTGGCGGGGATGAGGGCAACGAGGTAGCCGGGGTTGATGAACTCCGTGGCGCAATCTGTGTTGCCGATGCGGACGACCGAGTCGGAGGTGAAGTTGCCGTACTTTGCGTTCTCGTAGCCGTTGAAGAAGGGGACCGAGTCCGGGCCGCGGACATCAAGGCGGAGGAACTGCCCGGCCGGCACCGATCCCGGGAGGACGAAGGGTGGGTCGATCTCGCTGATGACGGGCTTTGGAGCGGGCACCTCGATGGTGCGAATGCGGCTCTCGCCGCCGCCGGGATACGGGCCTGGGTTCACGACGACGAAGTCGAGGAATCCGGCCTGGGTGTGCAGGTTGGGCTGGAGGTTGGAGCGGAAGAAGCCGTCGTTGTTGAACTCGGGGAGCGGCGAGGCCTGGCGGAAGAGGCTGAGGGGCACGTCGTCGTCATCGCCGGGGCCGTTGAGGGCGACGAGGGTGGGGAAGTCCGGGGGCGACTTGGTGGCACCGAGTTCCCAGCCAGCGAAGGCGGGGAAGATCTGGTCGGCGCGGGAGGTGAACACCCCAAAGACGTAGGTTCCGTTCCAGATGCTCTGGCGGAGGAACTGGTAGTAATCGCGCCGGGCGATCCACGTGTCGTAGCCTGCAGGGGTGCCGCCGTCGACAGCGATGAGGCCGTCACCGACGGTCTCGCCCTCACCGGCCCAGCGAGGGTCGCCGGCCCACACGGTGTTCGAAAGGCCCGCGAAGTTCGGCGTGGGGTAGACGATGGGGAAGTCGATGGCTTTTGACGAGCCGTTGTTGTTCGTCACCCAGATCTGGGCCACGCCCGGCACGACGAGGTAGTAGCGCGGCAGTTGAACGAGCAGTGCATTGTCGTTCAGGCGTGTGTAGCCGAGCGTGGAGTTGCGTCCCTGGTGGCTGATGCGGACCGCCAGGTTCGGCGTCGTCGAGCTGAACTTGGCGCCGTAGGCGATCATTGGCACGGATCCGCCCGCACCGCCGAGGCTGCCGAGCGGGTTACCGAACTCACCTGGCGTGGGCGGGTTACGCTGGTTGTAGATGATCATGGGCGCGAACGCCCGGCTGAAGCCCGAGAGCTGCGGCTGGTTGTTGACGTCGCCGCTGACGGTGAACGTGGACTGCACGACCTCGTTGGGGAAAGTGAACTCGGGGAAGGTCTGGTTGAAGAGATTGATCTTGCCGCCATTGAGGGCGCTGCTGACGCGGGAGTTTCCAGGGACCAGGGCGATGAGGTCCTGCTCGATGCAGCCCAGGCACTGATCGATGTTGGCGAGGTCAATACCAGCGGCACGGGCGTTGATGTCGATGTCCACCGGCTCGAAGCCGGCGTAGAGGCCGAAGCGCAGGCCGGTGCGGTTCGTCAGCACGGCCTTCATGCCGAAGGTGGGCGTGATCTGGATGTTGCCGTCACTCGGGAGGGTGAGGTTGGCGTTGCTGTAGCTGGCGGTGTAGGTGTAGTTGCCGGGCGTGCCGGTGCGGGCCAGGTTGACCGTGATGACCGGGGATCCAGGTACATCGGTCGTGAGTTTCACGTAGGGGCGGAGTTCGAGCGTCAGGTCCTGCTCGGCGGCGATGTCGCCGCGGAAGT
>CAYZFW010000070.1:0-8959 GCA_964477615.1 uncultured Phycisphaeraceae bacterium
GGCGTCTCGATCCCCGCGCCCGCCGGCGTGGGCGGCGGCGCTGCGGCGAGTTCGCTCTTCTCAACGCTCGATTCCCAGTTCTTGAACCTCGGTGGCCGCAACCGTTGGCGCGGCGCTGTGGCCCAGATTGAGTCCACGATCGACGCGAACAATCCGATCGTCGGTGGCGGGGCGAACATCTGGCAGAACGTGACCAATCTCCAACTGCGGCTTCAGGGACGCACGCTTGGGCTCAACCCGTCAGACGATCCGCTCATCAACATCTGGGATGATGGTGCCGCGTGGGGTCAGCCCGGGCCGCTCCACCCGCCAGCAGGTCCGGGCGAGGCGCTCACGATCGCCTTCACAGCGAACCCTCCTACGCTGGTTTCGGCGTTGGTTACCGTCAACAGCAACAGGACGCAACTCAGCATTGTCCGGACCCCTTCTGCGGGCCAGCCGGCGCTTGGTTTTAGTCTCGTGGACCCCGCGACAGACACGATCGGCGAACTGGCCGCGGCGATCTCGCTGAACGCAGGCTTCAGTGCGTCGGTGGGCGCAGGCGTCTCACCCACCACGCCCTCGGTTGTTCTTGCCGGGAATCAGTCGGCAACGCTCACCGCTGGCGCTCCCAACCTTGCGTTCCAGACTCAAGGAGCCCTGATCCCGGAGCGCGGCGATATCCGCATCGCCATGCGGCCCCTGCCCTCGTCGATCCTGGCGGCGGTCACCGCCCCCGCGGCCGACGGCGGCGACATCATCCTCAACTCCACCTTGCAGTGGACCCTCGGAACCAACGCCCGCGTGCTGCAGGCGACGATCGCGCGAGCTGTCGGCGAGGCCCTGGGTCTGGCCCAGGTCTGCCCCAATGACAAAACGAAGCTGATGGAGCCGGTGCTCAATCTGTCCTTCCCGGGCAGCACCCCCAGAGCCTTCATCGACGACATCCGCGGAATCCAGCGGCTGTACGGCGACATTGTGGATCTGACGGCCGCCCGCTTCGCGACCACAGGGACGCGGACAAAGGTCTTTGAACCCAACGACGATCCCACGGTGCCGAGTGACAATCTTGCCGGCCCCTGGCCTCTGGGCGGCATCCCGGTGGTGAGTGACGAGGTGTACGAAGTCGGTCTGTCGCTGGACGACGTGACCGACCGTGATTTCTTTGAATTTTCGATCGGGAATCAGGGGTCGAGTCTCAACGTCAGTCTGAAGATCACTGTCACCCCGGTCGGTGGCACGTACAACGTCGGTGCGGTGGATACCGCGTGCGCCGGAACGCCCATCAACGCGACTTCGGTGTACAACGTTCGAGCGAACATCTTTACGGCGCTCCCCCTTGCCCCGGCGACGACCCCGGTGGGCGGGATTGCCCTGGGTGACGGATCGGTGGCTTCGCCCACCCCGTTCTCGTCGTTCATCGACACCGCTGGCGTCGGACTTCCCGAGGTCGTGACCTACAGAATCGTGACCGGCGGGAGGTACGTGATCGGCGTGAGCGCGACGGGCACGGCGGGGAATCAGTCGCAGTTGTACAACCTCAAACTTGAGTTTGTGAATCTGAATTTCGTTGCCGGTGTGCCGTTCGGCCCGATCGCCGCGGACTGTGACTATGTGCTGGGCCTGCAACCCGCCGGACCCGATGAGCCGCAGCCGCGTCTGGATGGCTGGAACGGCCACGGCGCGTTGACGTACCGGCGCGACCCGGAATCGAACCAGGCTCACTTCTACAACACCAACTACCTCGGAAGCCGCGCCACCTACGCGACGTTGGAGGGCACGATCCCGACGGTGAATCACGACGCCTTTGCCGGACGATCGCTTGGGATCGTGGAATGGACGGGTGTGAATCCCGCCGTCCTGATTGTGGACAACCACCCGACCCAAACCCAGGGGGCGGGAGCGGGCGCGACCGTGCCTCTGGGAACATCGTTCTTCCGCGGGGTTGCTCCCGAAGCCAATCTCGTCACGGGATCGGTCGCTTCGGCGATCGATCCGTTCTTCGGCTTCTATACCGTCAGCCTCGAGGCGGTGTACCACTCGCTGTTCACCATGTCCGACCCGGTGCTGTCCGTTGCGGCAGGCCTCGCCGGACCCGTCACGGTGATCAACAGCAGCTGGGGCGGTTCCGGCGATCTTCGCGGCGACAGCGCCACCGCTCTCGCGTACGACGCGACCGTCTCGACCTACGGAACCACGATCGTTGTTGCTGCGGGCAACGACGGCGAGTTCGACAACACCGAGGATTGTGGCCCGGGCGGCGGTGGCGTTGGTGAGGTCGAGCTGCTGCCGGGCGGTGCGTTTGTTGGTGCCCGCACCATCGGTACGCCCGCCTCGGCGTTCAACGTCCTCTCGGTCGGAGCCGTCGGCAAGGGGGGGTACCAGCAGGAGTTCCCGCCGCCGACCGAAGACGATGGTGGCGGCGCCGGTGGGGGTGGCGGCGGCGGGGGAGGAGCCCGCGGTGCTGCTGGAGGTGGCGGCGGTGGCACCTTTGACCCCAGCGCCGATCCAGCGACCGTCGCGCTGAACACGGTTGCCAACTTCTCTTCAAAGGGTGCCGCGGACACATTCGTCTACAACCCGACCGCCGCAGAGACCCTTCAGTTCAACGCTCGTCCCGGCATTCACATCGTCGCCGCGGGTACGGGTTTCATCGCTCGGGCGATCGACCCGGCCTTGTTTGAGGACAACGCCGATGAGTGCGGCCTGTACGGCGAGGGCCACGATCCGATTCGCGGCATCGGACTTCCGATCCCCGACCCTGAACTGACGAACGTATTCCAGGAGACGGAGGGGACTTCGTTCTCGGCACCAACCGTAGCAGGCGCGGTGGCCCTGCTGCAGGACTTCGGCAAGGCTCAGGTTCCGCCCCAGAACATCGACAGCCTGGTGATGCGTTCGGTGCTCATGACCAGTGCCACCAAGATGCCCGGATGGTCAAACAACGGCAACCCGGCCAAGCCGCAGGATGACTTCAAGGGACGCCAGTGGGAGTTCCCCGAAGAGATCATCAGCACCCAGATCACCGGCAATGCCCGTGGGCTGGACCTGGCCCAGGGTGCTGGTCTGCTTTCGATCCCCTACGCGTTCTCGATCTACGCGCTTGGTGACCTCCGCGACTCGCCTGCGACCGACCCCAACATCCCCTCACAGACCCAGGCCGACGAGATTCCGCTTCCCGAGTTCCCGGGCACAGGCGGGCGTCCTGCTCCAGGCTCCCCCAGCCAGGCGGACGGGCGTGCGGCGACCCGCTCGATGCCTGGCATTTGGAGCACCCAGGAGAAGCTCGATCTACAGAACATGCTGATCCCCGAGCGGGCCTACACCGCCGCGGAGGCGAACCGTGTTCTTGAGGACATGCGTGCCATCAACGACACGATTGTCTATCGCCCGTTCCGCCACGATACCACCGATCCCGACATCAGACCGGGCGGAGGCGGGAAGAGCGGCGCCGGAGTGACGGACGACCGTCAGCCCTTCCTCCCCGGCGGGCGCGTTCCAGGCTCACAGACCGGTGACGGTCCGGCACCGGTCAAGCCCGTTGTGATCCCCTCGCCCATTCCCGGTGGCCAGGTCGGATGGGACATCGGCAACATCGGAATCAAGCCGCTCCGTCTTGCCAGCGGGGCCCGCGTCGGCGGGTTCATGGATTACCAGATCTTCATCCCCTTCGCGAGGTATCCGAGGCAGCCCAATCCGCCGCCGCTCGTCCCCGACCCCAACTTCCCCCCGCCTCCTTTCACGTGGGAATCGCCCACCTACCTCACCGCGACTTTGGTGTGGAACCGCACCGTCTCCGTGAAGAAGCCCAACTTTGCCAACCTCGACAACCCGCAGGTCGGCCTTCTGACCGAGTTGGAACTCGAGAACCTTGATCTCGAGCTCTATCAGACGGCTACCGGCGAAGTGTTCGACGGCCAGGAGCCCGTTGCGTTCTCGCGGACGACCTTCAACAACATCGAGCACCTCCACGTCCCGCTCGCGGCACCGGGGCTGTACATCCTGCGTGTCACCTGGACCGGGCGTGATTACAACTTCTATCGCAACCTGCCCCGCGCCAGCGTGAAGTACGGCCTCTCCTGGGCGTGGAGCCACGAACTCAACGACCGTGTCGCGGCCCCCAACACGCTGCCCGCGCCACCCATCACGCCGCCCGCCGCGGGCCTGCCGCTGCTGAACGAGGTGCTGTTCCGCTTCGGTGCTGAGATCGACACGCCCTCCTACGTCGGCATGGCCGACATCAACCGCGACGGCGTCATCAACACCAAGGACCTGATCTGGGTCCTCACGCGGCTGAACAGTCAGCCGGGTGTGCAGTACGAGAACAACTGACGCGAGCGTCTACGGCGTTCGCCACTCACGCCCTTGCCCCCAACGCACCCGGACCACTCGTCCGGGTGTTTTCTTTCCGGTGCCAAGTGGCCGTGTGGCAAGACCCGCCAAGCCCGCACGGCAATGCCAGTCGGCTCCTTCTTCGGCGGCCGGGTTGGTTGGTCAGCGGCGGACGTCCCGGTCGGAACTCACCCCTCGAACTTGCCGAGAACGAGCGAGACGTTGTGCCCACCGAAGCCGAACGTGTTGTTGAGGCACACCCTGACGCGGGCGTCGCGGGCGTGGTTGGGAACAAGGTCGATGTCGAACGACTCGTCGGGGTTCTCGAGGTTGATGGTGGGGGTGACGACGCCGTGCCGGAGGGCCCCAATGCAGGCGACCATCTCGACGCCGCCCGAGGCGCCCAGGCAGTGGCCGATCATGCTCTTGGTGCTGCTCATGAGTAGCTTGCCGCCCTTGCTCTTGCGGGCGTGGTCGCCGAAGAGGTTGAGCACCGCGTTGACTTCGGCGACGTCGCCCTGCGGGGTCGAGGTGCCGTGGGCGTTGATGTAATCCACGCGAGAGGGATCAAGACCGGCGTCGCGCATGGCCCAGCGCATGGCCCGCTGCGCCCCGCGTCCCTGCTCGTCGGGGGCGGTGATGTGGCTTGCGTCGGAAGACGCACCGTAGCCGAGGACCTCGCAGAGGATCTCCGCCCCGCGCTTCTTCGCGTGGCTGAGCGTTTCCATGACGACGACCGCCGCCCCTTCCGACAGCACAAACCCGTCGCGGTCCTTGTCAAACGGGCGGGAGGCACGCTGGGGCTCGCTGTTCCGGGTGCTGAGGGCCCGCATGACCATGAAGGCCCCCAGGCACAGGGGGGAAACGGCACCTTCGCTGCCGCCGGCAAGCATGACGTCGGCCTCGCCTCGCTGCATGATGCGGAACGCGTCGCCGATGGAGTGGCCGCTGGAGGCGCACGCGGTGGTGTGTGAGCCGCTCGGCCCCTGCAGGCCGTAGCGGATGGAGAGGTCCCCCGACACGGCGTTGGCCATGAGTTTGGGAACGGTGAACGGGGAAAGGCGGTCGGGGCCGCGCTCGCCCATCAGGATCACGCCCTGCTCGATGGTCTGGATGCCGCCGACACCGGAGCCGACGACGATGCCGCAGCGTTCGGGGTCTTCCTTGGCGAAGTCGATGCCGCTGGCCTTGACGGCCTGGATGCCGGCGGTGATGCCCAGCACGGCGAAGCGGTCGAGGCGGCGGGCCTCGCGCTTATCGATGAGGGTGGCCTCGTCGAAGTCCTTGAGCTGTCCCGCAATGGTGACGCTCCACTTCTCGGGCGGCCACTTGGCGAAGTCTTCGCCGACCACGGTGCGGATGCCCGAGGTGCCTCGGACCATGGCGTCCCAACAGGTGGGAGCGTCGTTGCCGATGGGGGTGAGGGCACCGATGCCGGTGATCACGACACGCTCGTTGCGGGCGGGGGTGGTCATGGTTGGGAGAGGCCCGATGGCAGGGGCAAGGGACGAGGTGGATAAATGGTCGAGGCGCGTTGACTGCGGAACGGAACGCTGGAAACGTGAATTGGACGAGACCGCCGTGGTTGGATTGCGGGATTGCTCCCGCAGGTTCGCATCATAGGGGTCCGGGCCGTGCGGTTCCTGTTCGCGTGATGGGGCCTTTGAGGCCGTGAGACGGCTTTGCGCAATCTTGATGCACCCGGCCGCATGACTGGAGGTCAGGCACCGCCAAGGACCGCGTGCATCGCCCGGCGTAGCAGGGCCGCCGCGGCTTCCGGCTTGATCGATGCTGTGGCTCCCGTGCCTGCGGCGCGGATGAGAGGGACGCCGAGCGATTCGATGTTCTGGACCACTTTCTCGTCCGGGCGGCCAATCAAGGTGACGGCGGCGTCGATCATCCCCAGCGCCGGAACGGTCCGCGCGGCGTCCGCGTCAGCGAGCCGGGACGCCGAGACGAGGAGGAGGTGGAAACCAAGCCGCCGGGCTTCGTCCTCGAGTTTGGTCAGCATTTCTGCGGTTACGCCGGCGAAATCGTCCGCAACCACCAAGCCGATCACCCGGCTCGATCGCGTCATCAGCCCGGAGGCGAACTGGTTGGGCCGGTAGTCGAGAAACGCGATGGCTTCGCGCACCCGCTCCGCCGTCGCCGGCGCGACCTTGTCGGGGCTGTTCAAGACGCGGCTGACCGTTGCGGTGGAAACACCTGCCCGCTGCGCGACGTCCTCGAGCGATGGGGGCTTCGGGGGGCGGGGGTGGGGGTGTGGGTGCGGATCTGTGGAGGTCGGTGGGCGCATGCCGTGTTTGGCCGAGTGTACGGGCGGTGGGTGCGGCGACGAACACCCCGGTGTGCCCGACCCTATTGTGTCTGCGTGTCCACAGCGCTGGTCATAAAGGTGCCGGTTGTGATCGTCGGCGGCGGCATCGCCGGGCTGTGGACCCTCGACACCCTGCGCCGGGCCGGGGTGGGTGCGGTGCTGCTCGAACCCCGCGCCCTGGGGCAGGGGCAGAGCATGTGGTCGCAGGGGATCATCCACGGCGGGCTGAAGTACACGCTGGCCGGGATGCTCAACCCCGCAGCGGAGGCGATCCGCGAGATGCCCGGAGTCTGGCGCGATTGCCTCGCGGGGCGGCGTGAGCCCGATCTTTCCCGTGCACGGCTGCGGGCCGGGCACTGTCACCTGTGGCACACGCAGTCGTTGTCGTCCCGCCTGGGGATGATGGGGGCAAAGATCGGCCTGCGCGTGGCGCCCGTCTCGCTTGAGAAGCACGAGCGGCCCGCGGCGCTGCGGGATTGCCCCGGCACAGTGGCCCGGCTGGATGAACAGGTCATCGACGTCGCGTCGGTCCTGGGCGTGCTGGCGGAGCGGAACCGAGGATTCATTCTGCACACACAAGGGGCCGGCGTGACGTTCGTGAGCGGGAAATCCGGTGTTTCTGTCGTACTGACCCCGAGCGCGGGCGCCGCGCTGCCGCCGCTGACATTGGAGGCGGGGAAGGTGGTGCTCACGGCAGGCGCGGGGAATGCGCCGCTGCGTCAGGCACTGGGGCTCGACCCTCTTGCCTCCCAGGTTCGCCCGCTGCACCAGGTGATGGTCCGTGGCGACCTGCCGGAACTGAACGGGCACTGCACCGACGGCGCCGCGACGCGGGCGACCATCACGTCCGCGACGGACCGCGAAGGGCGGCGGGTGTGGCAAGCGGGGGGGCAGATCGCCGAGCGCGGCGTGGCGATGAACGCCGCGGCGCTGATCGCCTTCGCGAAGTCGGAACTCGAAGCGTGCCTGCCGGGCGTGCGGCTCGATGGGATGCAGTGGGCGACGTACCGGGCCGACCGGGCCGAGATGAAGTCGGCGTCGGGAGCGCGGCCCGACGACGCGACGATTCTTGTAGAGGAGAAGGTCATCACCGCGTGGCCGACGAAACTGGCGCTCGCGCCGCGCCTCGCGGATCGGGTGCTGGAGCGCGTCCGCGACAAGGCGGGTGGGGAGTTCGACGCGTCGGCACACGGCTGGCCTGCGCCGTCGGTGGCTAATGCGCCGTGGGACGAGGCGCGAGAGTGGGTCACCCAGTAGATGCGTGCGGTTCAGAATTCGGGGGCTGGCGTTTTCTCGAGCGCGGTCACCAGTTGGTCTTCGTAGTCATCGATCGACACCTCGTACGCTCCGAATCGCTTGGTCACGCTTGTGACCATCTGGGTGTCGAAGAGATCGAATCCGCGTGCCGCGAGACGGCGCACGAGCGTGACGAGGCACGCCTGGCCAGCGCCGGTGCCGTCGAAGGGGTCGCGCGTGCCGTCGGGCAGGCGGGGCTGGGGGATGTGGAACATGGACTCGCCGAAGAACGCCGCACCGAGCGCGACGCCGTAGATGCCGCCGACGAGCCGTGATTCGCGTTGGCCGTGACGGTCGTACGCGGTGACCCACGCCTCGACGCTGTGGGCGTGGCCGCGTGCGTGCAGCAGTTCGTACCAGGCGATGATGGTGCGGTTGATCCAGGTGCCGGGGAGGGTGGTTCCCTGGCGGTCCTCCTCGCACTCAGGGCGCGGGAGGGCGCAGCCGCGAACGACATCGGCGAACGCGGTATCGGTGCGGAACTCGAAGCGGCCCTGGCGGATGAGTTTCTCTACCGTTCGAGGCACGTGGAACGCGGGGCCCGAAGCGGGCTTCTCGCTCAGGGGCAGCAGGCCGCGCGGGTCGGCGCGGTAGAACTTCACGTCATCAGACGTGGAGTCCCCCATGGGGAAGACGCCGGCGCGATAGGCGTTGAGCAGGGCCTGCACGAGATGCTCGTCGCTGAGTCCGAGGCTGGTATCGGGTCTCGTGTCCGGCCGGTTCATGGGGCTTCCACGGCTTCGAGCATCAGGTGGATGATCACCTGATGGGCCTCCTGGATGTGCTCGGTCTCGCTGGCGGACACGACCAAGGGGAGGTCGCACAGCGCCGCCGCCGGTCCGCCGCCTTTACCAAGCAGGCCGATGGTCGTGGCCTTCTTCTCACGGGCGGTCCGCAGCGCGGTGAGAACATTGGGGCTGTTCCCGCTTGTCGTCAGCACGATGAGCACGTCCCCCTCGGCAATAAACGCCTCGACCTGTCGAGAAAACACGGCGTCGTAGCCGTAGTCGTTGGCGATGCAGGTGAGGGCGGTGG
>CAYZFW010000071.1:0-5557 GCA_964477615.1 uncultured Phycisphaeraceae bacterium
CCCCCCCACCCCCCAACCCCCGCTTGCCCCCGTTACCATCCCCCCATGACCACCAACCGCGTTGTGCTGTGTCCGGGGCAGGGGGCTCAGTTTGTAGGGATGGGCAAGGCGTGGGCCGAGGCGTCCCCCGTCGCTGCGGAAGTGTTCCGGGAGGCCGACCGGATTGTGGGGTCGCGGCTGGGGTCTGGCCTCACCTTGAGCGGGGTGTGCTTTGGCGGACCGGCGGAGGTCCTCAACCGAACGGATGTGGGCCAACCCGCCATCTTCACCGCGTCGGTGGCCTGCTATCGGGCGCTGGAGGCTCGGGAGCCGTCGGGCTGCTTTGGCGCGGTGGCGACGGCGGGGCTGAGCCTTGGGGAGTACACGGCGCTGCATCTGGCCGGGGCCATCGGGTTCGAGGAAGCGCTGGAACTGGTGGTGCTGCGCGGGCGGGCGATGCAGGACGCCGCCGAGCAGTCGAAGGGTTCGATGGTGGCGCTGATCGGCGGGGATGAGGCGCAGGCGCAGAAGGTGTGCGACGACGCTGCTCAGGGGGAGGTCCTGGTGTGCGCGAACTTCAACGCGCCGGGGCAGATCGTGCTGTCGGGTCATGCCGGGGCGTGCGACCGGGCGGTTGGGGTGGCGGAGGGGATGGGGCTGAAGGCGACGAAACTTCAGGTGGCGGGGGCGTTCCATTCGGCGCTCATGGCCCCGGCCGCCGAGCGGCTGGGGGCGGCGCTGGCCAAGAGCGCGATTTGCGCGCCCAAAGTGGCGGTTGCCTCAAACGTCACCGCCGTGGGACATGTGGGCGATGCGGAGACGATCCGGCGTCGGCTGGTGGAGCAACTCACGATGCCGGTGAAGTGGGCCCAGTCGTGCGCGTGGCTGGTGGGGCGGTATTCCCCCTCAAGCCATGGGTATCACGAACTGGCCCCGAACAAGGTGCTTTCGGGGCTGATGCGCCGGATCGACCGGGCGGTGAAGGTGGTGAACCACGATGAGCCGGAGAAGGCGGCGGTGTGAGGGGGAAATGGCAAACAGCAAATCGCAAATGGCAAATGCGGGCTGAATCGGGGTTGAACTGAAACGGCACCCGGAGGTGGGTGGTATCGTTGTGTAGTCGGGGGCGTTGGTTGGTCCCCTTTCTCTTTCGGCGAGGTGCATGATGAATGCTCGTTCTGCTCTGCCTTGTGTGATGCTGCTGGTTGCTGCGGGGGCGGTGATGCCGGGGTGCGGGAAGAAGGAAGAGGCGGCGCCGCAGGCTTCGGCCCCGGTGGTGGCGCGGGTCGAGGACCCGATGGAAGGGATCGAACTGCACGCGAAGGTGCAGTGGCCCGACAAATATCGTGCGTCGAGCGCGGCGCAGGCTCAGGCGATCGCCGCGCTGGCGAACGCGATTGCGGGTGGTGACGCCGAGAAGGCCAAGGGCGTTCTCGATGCGGCGGACCGTGAGCTGCTGAGCGACATGATCGCGCTGGGCGAGTGGACGAGCCAGACGGGCGGTATTGATGCCGTGCGCGTGTGCGTGCTGAAGGAGAGCGACGACAAGACGCAGCTCACACTGGGTCTGGGTGTCCAGGATTCGCTGGGGGCGTACGTGCTGGCGTGGAAGGCGCCGCTGGGTGCTGAGGGTGTGACGTTCAGCGGGATGGCGATCCAGCCGGTGACGGCGGCGTCGGTGGCGATGCTGGACGATGCGGAACTGCGCCCGCCTGTGGTGGCGGAGGCGGTGAAGGAGACGAAGATCGCGTCGTCGGTGAACCCCGCGGACATCGCGAAGAAGGAAGCGGGTGGCTCAAGTTCGCCGGGCGGCGGGGATTCGCCGGGGCGGCCGTTCCAGAAGCCGCCGAGCGAGTGAAGAGAGCAGCAGAACAGCAAAGCAGCAGATCAGCAGAGCCGGAGCGGCCCCCTGGGAGCAATGGGCCCATCCGAATCTGCTGTTCTGCTGCTTTGCTGATCTCCGGATCACAATGATTCGCGCGGGTGGGTCAACGTTGCGGTTCCCGCGTAGACTTGCCGCAAGCTCCGCCCGCAGCGTTGCGTGGCGCCGGTGCGTTGTTTCCTTTTCGACGGAGTCCCTGCAATGTCCAGCGCTGGTGGCGAGATCAAGCGGGTGGCGCTGGTGACGGGGGCGAGCCGGGGGATCGGCAAGGCCATCGCGCTGAGGCTGGCGAAGGACGGCCGGCACGTGGTGCTGAGCGCTCGGTCGGAGGGGCCTTTGAGCGAGGTGAAGGCGCAGATCGAGGCGATGGGCGGGTCGGCTTCGACGCTGGCGGTCGACGTGGCCGACAGCGCGGCGCTGCAGGCTGGTGTCGAGAAGATCGCGGCGGAGCGGGGGCGGCTGGACATCCTGGTCAACAATGCGGGGATCACCAAGGACGGGCTGATCCTGCGGATGAGCGACGAGGACTTCATGTCGGTGCTGCAGACGAACCTGGTGAGCGCCTTTGTGGCGACGCGGGCGGCGGCTCGGGCGATGATGAAGAACAAGTTCGGGCGCGTGGTGAACATCGCGTCCACGAGCGGGGTGGTGGGCAACGCGGGGCAGGCGAACTACGCCGCGGCCAAGAGCGGGCTCATCGGGCTGACGAAGACGATCGCGCGGGAACTCGGGGGCAAAGGTGTCACGGCGAACGTGATTGCGCCGGGGTACATCGAGACGGACATGACGGCGGGTCTGCCGCAGGAGATCAAGGACAAGATCACCGAGTCGGTGTCGGTGAGGCGGCTCGGGATTCCCGAGGACATCGCGGCGGCGGTGTCGTATGTGTCCAGCGATGAAGCGGGGTATCTGACGGGGCAGGTGTTCTGCGTGGACGGCGGGATGACGATGTGGTGAGCCGCTCCGCAGGAGCGGCAAAGCTCAAATCAGCGAATCAGCAAAGCTCAAATTCGGATTGGGGTGGGGGGCAACTCGAGTGATGTCGGCACGGAGGCACGGTTGAAATCGCACATGGCAAATCGCAAATGGCAAGTCCGGAGCGCGGTGTGCGGGATGGCGGGGGTGTCATGAGCGATCGTGCGGCGGGGTCAACTGGGGTTGGTCAGGGTCGTCTTGGGCGTGGGCGGATGTGGTTTGTGTTTGTCGTGACGGCGCTTCTGGGGTTGGTGGCCGACCTTGGGAGCAAGGAGCTTGCGTTCCGGTATGTCGCGGACGCGCCGTTTCGGCCCGACCGCGCGCGCGTGCTGCTGATGCTGAAAGAGGCACCCGCCGAGATCATGATCCTGGTGCCGCGGCACGAGCCGGTGACGGTGATCCCGAAGGTGCTGGATTTTCAGTTGGTGCTGAACGCCGGGGCGGTGTTCGGGGCGGGGCAGGGGAAGCGGTGGTTCTTCATCGGGTTCACGGTGGTGGCGCTGTGCTTCGCGGCGGGGCTGCTGGTGAAGTGGACGCGGCGCGACGACTGGCTGTCGCATGTCGCGGTGGGGATGATCGTGTCGGGGGGGATCGGGAATCTGTACGACCGGCTGGTGTATGGATGCGTGAGGGATTTCATTCACCCGCTGCCGGGGGTGAAGCTGCCATTTGGGATCACGTGGCCGCACGGGAGCGATGAGGTCTGGCCGTACATCTCGAATGTGGCGGACGCGGTGCTGCTGATTGGGATTGGGGTTTTGATGGTGAAGATGTGGCGGGCGGGGGGCGAGGGGAAAGTGAAGAGCGAGAACTGAAAAGCGAAAGTGGTGGGGCTGCTGAGACGGCGGAGAGCACAGAGCACACAGCACAAAGCACGGAGTCGAATTGGCCTTTGGAGGCGTTGGGCGGGTTGCATCCGGGGTGGGTTCTCAGGCGAAACCGTGGGTGCGTCCGGGCGGGGGCCTGGGCGGTAGCATGATGTCGTGTTGGTTCTTCTTCTCGCACATCTGGAACCCGGAGTTTCTTCCATGCCGACCCGTCTGACTGCTGCTTCGATTCTCGCCGCGTGCCTTTGCGTGACCGCTGTTGCGGCTGACCCGGCCAAGCCGGCGGCGCCCGCCGCGGCGGCTGCGGCTGGTGGCGTGACGTTCGACTTTGCCGACATGAAGGGCGTCAACGGCGTTTCGTTCATCGCTGATTCGGCGCTCGAGCCCATCGTCGGCTTTGGCGGCGGCGTCACGGGCAAGGTGACGTGGAACCCCGCTGATCCGAAGGGTGTGAGCGGCGAGATCAGCATCCCCACCACGGCGCTGAAGACGCCCAACGAGGGCATGGACAAGGCGATGTACGGGTCCGATTGGCTGAACGCCGAGAAGAATCCGACGATCTCGGTGAAGATCAAGTCGATCAAGGAGGCCAAGCCCGGGACCAACGGGGCGATGGACCTGACGGCGGTGGTTGACCTGTCGCTGGCGGGGACGACCAAGGAGATGACGATCCCGATCGCGGCGTCGTACATGCCGGGGCGGCTGGGCGACCGGATGCGCGGGGCCAAGGGCGATCTCTTGGTCCTGCGGGCGAATTTCACGGTGAACCGCAGCGATTTCGGGATCAAGGCCGGGCAGATCCAGGACATCGTGGGCGAGAAGATCGAGATCCGCGCGGCGATCGCCGGGGCGCGGAAGGAAGGCTGATCGGAGCTCATCGGGATCTCAGCATGCTGATGACCAGGAGATACGCGCGGCCACCGACCACCAAACGGGTCGGTGGCCGCGTTCTTTTCGCTTTCGCGCTGATGTGCGGCGTGGTGGGGTGTGACCGCAAGCCCGTGGAGCCGCAGCCGGTTTCGGTGCCTGTGGCGGCGGCGTCCGAGCGGGTGCTTCGGTTCACGGTGCAGACTCGGGCGGAGACGCCGCTGGTGTCGTTCACGTTTCCTGAGCCGCTGAATGACTACAAGGGCGAGGCGAAGACGGTCAGCGGTGCATTCACCATCGCGGAGTCGATGGCGGCGAGTTCGCTGCGCGGATTTGTCGAGGTGGAGACGGCGTCGGTCACACTCGGCGAGCCCGAGATCGACGCGAATGCGCACTCGGCGATGTTCATGAATGTCGAGAAGTACCCGGTGTCGCGGTTCGAGATCACGGGCATCGAAGGGGGCGAAGGCGTGTCGCTGCTCACGGCGGAGAAAGCCGAGATCAGGATGCGGGGCGATTTCTCGCTCAAGGGCCACACGGTCGGGATCGTTGTTCCGACGACGCTGACGGTCCGGCGTGCCGAGTATGGCGGCGCTGGCGCGATCGTGCTGTCGGCTTCGTGGGAGATCAACATCCTCAAGCCGTTCGAGATCCCCGGCCCGTCGACGGGTGAGGCGGCGGAGCGGGTGGTGTTCAAGGCGGAGTTGGAACTTGTGCCGGCAGCAGATCAGGAACCGGGGCGGTAGAGACAACGGGGCGGCGGGTGTCCGGTGGCTGGTTGGTGTGCCCGGCGGCGTGTGAAATGTGAGCGCGGTTCCTCAAGGAACCACGTGGGGCGGACCCGATAAACCCTCGCGGCCTGGCGCGTCGGGCGACGGGCGTTGTGTCCATCGACGGTTCCCACACCCAGAAGGATCGCGACCTATGCTGCCTGTCCGTTCCGGATCGCTCGCTCCGATGTCCGACTGGGTCTACCCGATGCGCCGCAGCCTCCCCGCAACCCGTGAATCGATCACCCACAAGTTCC